>JBEKZR010000291.1:0-4972 GCA_049509715.1 Occallatibacter sp.
CATTGCTCCAGCTTGATGCCGGAGATGGGCACGAAGGGAATTACATCCGCGGCGCCGATGCGCGGGTGGACCCCCTGCTGCCGGGTCAGGTCGATCAGTTCTGCGGCCTTGCCGGCTCCGCGCACCGCCGCCTCCACCACCGCGGAGGGCTCTCCGGCGATGGTCACTACGGAGCGGTTGTGGTCCGCATCCATTGACCAGTCGAGTAAGTGCACTCCCTCCACGCGCATCGCGGCCACAATCGCCTCGACCCGCTGGGCATCTCTGCCCTCTGAGAAGTTGGGAACGCACTCGACAACCGGACCGCTCACAAGTCACTCCACCCCTGCGACGAATACCTGTCGCTGGGGATCCCGGATCATCTCCAGAAGGTGTAACCCAATTGCACCTGAACGCTGGCGTTCACGCCGGGGTTGCGGTCGCCCAGGGAGGCCGAGGAGATGTGCACGCCGTTGATGCCCACATCGATCGAACGCTTGGAGCGGGTGAAGTAGTGAAACCCGATGCCCCCCTGGGGCGAAAAGTTCCACACGCTCGTCCCGCCCGGATATCCGTGCGGGACCAGAAGGTCCGGCGGGAATTTGTGGGTGGTGTAGATGAGCCCGCCCGCTCCCTGAAACCAGGGCTGAAAGCGCCGCGATCGGGTCAGGAAGTTCCAGCGTAATATCACCGGCGTAATGCTGACGCCTACATAGGTGCCGCCGCCCTCGGGGCCAGTGAAAGATGTGCCATTCGGATAGAGAAAGGTCGCATTCGGGTTCTGCGGCGGGGTGAATGCCAGCCACAGCGGCATGATGTTGGCGCTGTACTCGAATTGGCCGCTGAAAATCCCGGCGTGCTCCACTTCCGTAAGCACCTTGCCCACTTGGACGCCGGCCCAAAGGAATTGGAAGTTATCGCGGTTGCCCAGGCCTGAACCGCCGTTGATGAACGGCCCGTACTCCCAGCTCTGGTCCTGGCGAACCTGAGCGACGGGGTTATCCACCCCGGCAGAGCCGCTCGCAGCGGCGGCGCCCGGAGTTTGGGCGGAGGCCATCATCGTCCCCGCCATCAAGAGAAACATCACAAACCTTGCACTTGGGGTCAACGTTCTTCCTTTCTTTCTCTCCAACACAAATGATGATTCCCACAAAAAGGCCGCCACAACCGGGCGGCCTGTTGCATGCCTGCCTGGGGCCGCTCTAGCCGGCCGCCTGTTCCATCTGCTCGGCGTCCATGTCGAAGTTCGAGTAGACGTTTTGTGTGTCGTCGCAGTCTTCCAGGGCCTCGAGCAAGCGGATCATCTGGTGTGCGGCAGTCCCCTCCAGCTTGGTATAGGTGGATGCGACCATGGTCACTTCGCTCATCACCGTGGGAATGCCCGCAGCCTTCACTGCCTTGGCAACCGCTTCATAGGAGGCTGGATCGGTGACGATCTCCCAGGTGTCGCCCTCGTCGTTCAGGTCTTCCCCGCCATGCTCCAGCACGATATCCAGCAACTGCTCTTCGCTGGCCGCGGATTTCTCCACCGCAATGAGGCCCTTCTTCGCGAACATGAACCGCACTGAGCCGGACTCGCCCAGGTTCCCGCCGTTCTTTGCGAAAGCGTGGCGAATTTCGCTCACCGCGCGGTTGCGGTTGTCGGTCAGCACATCCACAATGATGGCCACGCCGCCCGGGCCGTAGCCCTCGAACTTGATCTCCTCGTAATTGACGCCTTCCAGTTCGCCGGTCCCGCGCTGGATGGCGCGCTTGATGTTTTCCTGCGGCATGTTCTCCGCTTTGGCCGCCAGAATAGCAGTGCGCAGGCGGGGGTTGCCGTCGGGGTCGCCGCCGCCCTTGGCCGCTATGCTGATTTCCTTGATGATGCGGGTGAATATCTTGCCGCGCTTGGCGTCCAGCGCGCCCTTCTTGTGCTTGATTGTCGCCCATTTCGAGTGGCCGGACATGAGAACCTCGGCGTAACAGAGAATGCCGGCGCGGGCAGGCGCCTGACCTTGTGAGTATACCACCGGAAACTTAGGGCTAGATTCTAGCCCACCGCGGGCCGCAGTTCCGCCTTCTTCGTCGTGATCGCCAGCTTGGCCGGCGTCAACTCCGGTCCCTCCCAGCCTTCTTTCACGGCCTCGATATGAATCTCGCCCGGCCGTTTGGTGGATTGCACGATCACCTCTGCGAGACCGTTGAAGAGCGAGCGTTTGGGCTCCTTGTCGCTTTGCTGGCAGTTGGGGTCTCCGTTGCCCACTCCGATCAGCGCGCCCTCGCCGGAGACCTTGAAGCCGATGAAGTTGTCTGCCGTCGGAACCGGCCGCCCCTCCTTGTCCAGCGCCTCCACTTTCAGGATCGCTACGTCCTCGCCGTCGGCATTGATCTCTGTCCGGTCCGCTGTCAGCCGGATGGCCACCGCCGGCCCGGTCGTCTCCCGCTTCTCGGTCAGCACGATCTTGCCGTCCTTCGACCCCCGCGCTTCGATCGCTCCAGCCGCGTACTTCACCTTCCATTCCACATGACCCAGATGCGGAACCTTCTGGCTGCCGAGGCTCGCGCCATTCAAGAACAGCTCAACCTCGTCCAGGTTCGAATGCACCCAGACAGGAATCTTCTCGCCTTCCTTGCCTTCGAAGTTCCAGTGCGGGAACAGGTGCAGCACAGGGTCCTTGCCCCACCACGCCTTGTAGTAGAAAAACGTGTCCTTGGGAAAGCCACACATATCCACGATGCCGAACTGCGAGTTGATGGACGGCCATCCGTACGGCGTCGGCTCCCCGCGATAGTCGAAGCCGGTCCAGGCGAATCCGCCTGCCTCCCACTCGCGCGTTGCGTAGAACTTCCACCACTCCTCGGCCTGCTCTCCCCAACCGGGGTTATTCACGTCGTAAGCGCTCACCGTGTTGCGCAGCCGGTCAGTCGAGTACACGCCCCGCGTCGAGACGGCGCTGGCCGTCTCCGATCCGTAGATGGGCCGCTTTGGATGTTCCTTGTGATATTTGTCAGGGCGATCCAGGCCGTAGTTGAAGCCAACAATGTCGAACGCTTCTGTGACACCCTTCTCGTTATCGCCGTTGACCGCCGCGGAAACCACCCGCGTGGGATCGAGCTCACGCGTCCGCCGCACCATGCTCGCGGCAATCTTTGCACCCTCTTCGGCCATTTCGCTCTGCAACTGCCACTCCTCGTTTCCGATCGACCACAGGATGATCGACGGTGAGTTGCGATAGCGCTTGACCATCGCTTCCAGTTGCGCCAGCCCCTCGGGACTCGAGCTCATCTGCCGCGTCTCGCACATCATCATCAGGCCCATGCGGTCGCATCCCTCCACCCACTCCGGCGTCGGCATATTGTGCGAAGTTCTGACCGCGTTGCACCCCATCTCCTTGAGCACCCCCAGCCGGAACAACTGCAGCCGGTCGGGCAAGGCCGCGCCTACGCCCGCGTGGTCGTGGTGGTTGCAGGTGCCCTGTATTTTGATCGATTTGCCGTTCAGAAAGAATCCCTTGTCGGCGTCGAAGGCCGCGGTGCGCACCCCGAAACTTACCCGCTCGGCATCGCACGGTTTGCCGTTTGCTTCCACCGTCACAATCGCAGAATAGAGATGCGGCGCATCCACCGACCACAGCGCCGGATTGGCCAGCTTTGCGGTCGCTGCGAAACTTGCGGTTCCGTCCACCATAATCGACTGCGCAGGCGCCGCGGCAGAAGCCACCGTTCTTCCCGCCGCGTCGAGAATCTGCCAGCTCACCCTGGCGTTCTCCGCATGCTTTCCTTGGTTCTCTACCACCGTTCCGAGGTTCAGCGTGGCTGAATTGCTGCTGAACGCTGTCCGCACCGTGCTCTCCCACTTGCCCAGGTGCAGCGCATCCGTTTTGGTGAGCCACACATGGCGGTAGATGCCCGCGCCCTCATAAAACCAGCCGTCGCCGAAGCTGGCGTCTACGCGCGCCACAATGTAGTTCTTTGCGCCGTAGCTCAGAAAGTCCGTCAGATCGAAGCGGAAGGGCGCGTACCCATTGTTATTCCGCCCCATGAAGCACCCGTTCACGAACACCAGCACATCCCGGAACGCCCCGTCGAACTCGACTGAAATGCGCCGGCCCTGGTCGCTGGCCGGAATCTCGAACTCACGCCGGTACCAGCCCACGCTGGTCTCCGGATATCGCCGCCCGATGGGCTTATAGCCGTGCGACTGCTGCGCCTCGTCGCGCACAAAGGGCAACTCCACCGCCCAGTCGTGCGGCAGGTTCAGCGCGCGCCACTTCGAGTCGTCGAACTTGGCCTTGGAGAACTCAAAATCGCCTGTCTTGGCGAAGTCTCCCTGCCCGTTGCCGAAGCCCAGATCGCGGGCCGGGTCGCTGCCGTGCCCAAACTGAAATTTCCAGCCGAAATCGAATAGCAGTTGCTCGCGCGGCGCCACGGCTGCCAGCGCCTCGGCCCCAGCCGCCTCCGGATACCCGGCCAGCAGCGCCGCCTTGCGCCCCCAGGCCGATCGGGCCACTAGTGAAGATGCGGAAAGTGCTGCTCCGGAATAAAGCAGGTCGCGACGGGAGATGCCAGCCATGGAAGTCCTCTTTCGGATGAATTTTTGCCGCGGATGGCAGCAAACCATGGGCCGCGAGCAAGCCAAAACTATAAATCACGCTGCGATGGGATGTAAACGATTCCATCCTCCATGCGGGAGATCTCTTCGCCGTGCCGGGTCCGCCCTTACTCCCCTGGGGTTCAGCAAGCAACTATGCTAGATTCAAGAAGACAGACCACCCTCCGGAGAGATGGCCGAGTGGTTTAAGGCGCACGCTTGGAAAGCGTGTGTACTTTAACGAGTACCGTGGGTTCGAATCCCACTCTCTCCGCCACGACCCCTTCCAAGAACATCCAAAGACATCCTATAAAATGACGATATCCACCGGTAAACACTGGGGATTTCGTTTTTCTGCGTCCAGGAGCGTATTATGGAAGCCAGGTCCTGCGGGGGGTACTTTGGGGGGTATTTTCTTTT
>JBEKZR010000292.1:0-4923 GCA_049509715.1 Occallatibacter sp.
CGGCATGAGCGTGGGCAAAAAAATGGCTGCCGGCCTGCACTCCGGGGTAGAGCACGACATGGGGCAGCAGCGTGGCGTGGGCTCCCAGCCGAACCTGCGGACCGATGACGACATACGCACCGATGTGCGCCCCCTCGCCGATCTCGGCCGTAGGGTCGATGACCGCCGTGGGATGAATGCCGGGAGCGTATGCCGGCGGCTGGTAGAAAAGGCTCAGGGCGCGGGAAAAGGCCAGATAGGGGTTCTTAAGGCGGAGGGTCGCCGCGTCAATCTCCTGAAACTCAGGCTCGACCAGCACCGCGGCGGCATGGGTCTTGCGCGCGAGGCCCGCGTACCGGGGGTTGGCCACGAAGGTGATCTCCGTGGGCCCAGCCTCCTCAATCCCTTTCACGCCAGTGACTTCCAGCTCTGCGTCGCCGCGCAGCTCCGCGCCCAGCCGGGTTGCCAACTCGCCTAGCTTCATGGATGGAATTGTACCGGAATGACCGGCCTCGCCCCATCATCCCCGATTCTCCCTTTGTTCTTGGGCAACCGCCGATTCTGCCCAATAACCAACCCCGTTTCACACCCGGCTTGGATAGAATAGCTGGCAGAGGGCGAGGCCGATGCGTCAGGAAACACTGGCGTCACAGGAGGGTTCCGAGAAGTTTGCCCGGAAGAGCAAGCGGGAAGTGTTTCTTGACCGGATGGAGCTGGTGCTGCCGTGGGGAGAGTTGTTGGCTCTGGTGGAGCCGCATCATCCGCAAGCAGGAAGCGGCCAGCCTCCGGTAAGCCTGTCAATCCTGCTGCGAACCTACTTCGTACAGCAGTGGTTCAACCTCTCGGACCCCGGTGTTGAGGAGGCGCTCTATGAGTCGCCCGTGCTGCGCAGCTTCGTTGGAGTCGATCTTGACGTGGCTCCCGCGCCGGACGAGATGGCGATCCGCCAATTTCGCCAACGGTTGGAAGAGCACGATCTGGGCGGCGAGATACTTGCTAAAGTGAACGGTTGTCTGGACGAGCGGGGCATCCACATCACAATCGGGGCGAATGGGGATGCGACCATCAACGATGCGCTCTCTTTGACCAAGTATACCGTGGGCGAGCGTGATTCCCAGATGCATCAGGCCGCGGTCAAGGCTCCGACTCTTGGCACAGGCGCTTTGTCCGTTGCGGTCATCAGCCCGGACATGCGACGCCGCAACGCCGTATTACGCGCTTTGGGCGAGTGCCAGACTGGTCAAATCCAGGAGTTCGTTACCTATCCTCCCGACCTCAACGATGTGCAGCGAATGCTAGGACAAGACTTCGACGTTGTCCTCGTTGACCTGGACAGTAATTCGAAGTACGCCCTCAATCTGGTGGAAACCATCAGCATTCAAGGCCTGGCAATCCCAATGGTCTATTCGGAACAGGCCGATCCCGACCTGTTGCTCAGATCCATGCGTGCGGGCGCTCGCGAGTTTCTTACTCTGCCCCTCGATACCGGCGTCATGGCAGAGGCTCTGGTGCGGGCCTCAGCCATTCGCAAGACAGTTCAGCCGCCGAAGAAGGAGGACGGCAGGTTACTGGTATTTCTCAGCGCCAAAGGCGGTTCCGGAGTCACCACCCTGGCCTGCAATTATGCTGTCTCGCTGGCCGAGGAGTCCGGACAAAAAACACTCTTGATCGATCTCAATCTTCCGCTCGGAGATGCGGCGATCAACCTCGGTATCCAGGCTCGATACTCGACCATAGACGCGCTTCAGAATTCCAGCAGGCTCGACACGAGTTTTCTCTCCACCATGTTGGTGAGCCACAGTTCCGGGCTATTTGTGCTTGCGGCGCCCAGTGAACTGGCGGCCACCGCGCAATTCTCCGAGGACGCCGTCAACCAGCTGCTGGAGGTCGCACGCCAGGAGTTCGATTATGTGGTGGTCGACGCCGGCTCGAGACTCGACCTGCAGCAAACACACCTCTTCGATGAATCCAGCACCATGTATCTGGTGACGCAGATCGGCGTTCCCGAACTGCGCAACGCAAATCGCCTGATTTCACGGCTCTCCACAACCAGCGGCCCCAAACTCTCGATTGTGATCAACAGATACGACCCTCGCAACCGGGAAATAAGCGATGAGAATGTTACAAAAGCTCTCACCAGGCCGGCTGAATGGAAGATTCCCAACAACTACGCCGCTGTGCGGCGGATGCAGAATACAGCTATCTCGCTCATGGATGATGACTCGGAGATTTCCCGGGCGATCCGGCAGATGACCAGAGGCGTTTGCAGCCAGCCCGCCATCCCGGAAAAGGAAAAGAAGAAGGGGTTCAGCTTCTTCCGGTGAGGGATCTGTCCTGTGGGTGGAAAGCCCAGTCCATAGCCGGCGAAGGTTGACCACAGATTCTGGCGTTCACTGAAGCCAATAAGTTCAGAATCGTTTCTAGAACCTCTTCATAGGTACCGATTCACACCCTGCTTGGGTAGAATAGTTGGCAGAGGGCGAAGGCGATGGGGCAGGAAATCACGGCATCACAGGAGGGTTCCGAGAAGAGCGCGGGTGAGCGCGATTCCCAGATGGAGCAGTCAGGGGAGGGCGACCAGTGGCACGTTGAGACCGGCGCGCCGACCGGCGTACGTGGCGCTGAGACGGCCGCGCCCAAGGCTCAGGATATGATTGACCGTCCGACCAAGGCCAGAGTAATGGACGTGGTTAATCCTCCCTTCCCGGGCGCAGGCGTCTTGTCCGTTGCGGTCATCAGCCCGGACGGGCAACGCCGCAACGCCGCATTACGCGCTCTGGGCGAGTGCCAGACTGGCCAAATCCAGGAGTTCGTTTCCTACCCTCCCAACCTCGACGATGCGCCGCAGACTCTGAATCGCGACTTTGACGTAGTCCTCGTTGACCTGGACAGTGACCCAAAATACGCCCTTGATCTGGTAAAGAGCATCTGTATCAATGGCTTGGCAACCGTAATGGTCTATTCAGCGCAATCCGATCCTGACCTGTTGCGCAGATCCATGCGTGCAGGGGCTCGCGAGTTTCTCACTCTGCCCTTCAATCCGGGCACCATGGCCGAGGCTCTGGTTCGGGCCTCGGCCCTTCGTTCGGCGGCCCGCCCGCCGAAGAAGGCGGACGGCAGGTTACTGGTATTTATCAGCGCCAAAGGCGGTTCCGGAGTCACCACCCTAGTCTGCAATTATGCTGTCTCGCTGGCCGAGGAGTCCGGACAAAAAACACTCTTGATCGATCTCAATCTCCCGCTTGGCGGCGCGACGATCAACCTTGGAATCAAGGCCGAACACTCGATTGTTAACGCTTTTCAGAATCTCAAACGGCTCGACTCAGGTTTTCTATCCAGTTTGCTGGAGAAGCATGACTCCGGGTTATCCGTGCTTGCGGCGCCCAGCGAACTGGCGGCCACAACGCAATTCCCCGAGGGCGCCGTCGACAAGCTGCTGGAAGTCGCGCGCCAAGAGTTCGATTATGTGGTGGTCGACGCCGGATCCAGACTCGACCTGCAACATACGCATCTATTCGATGAATCCGCCACCATCTACCTAGTCACGCAGGTCGGCCTTGCAGAACTGCGCAACTCAAATCGCCTGATTTCAAGGCTCTCCGCCGCTGGCAGCCCCAAACTCGAAATCGTGATCAACCGATACGACCCTCTTAAGCTGGAGATCGCCGAAGAGCAAATTACCGAGGCTCTAACAAAGCCGGCTGAGTGGAAGATTCCCAATGACTACGCCGCTGTCCGGCGGATGCAGAGTACAGCAAAACCGCTGGTGCAGGACGATTCGGAGATTTCACGTGCGATTCGGCAGATGACCAGAGCGGTTTGCGGCCAGCCAGCTACTACGGAAAAGAAATAGGGGCGCATCCTTTTGACCACGGCAGGAAGGGGTTGCAGGACAAGCCTGAAATGGCCGGGCGGCCGATCTACGGCATCTCCAGTGCGCCCGGAAACAGTTCCGGCTGCGCCATAGCCTGGCGGGCAGCCCCTGCCCGCTTGCGGCTCGCCGCGCCGATCAGGCTCACTACCTCTAAAGTCTGGATGGCCTGCCGGGGCACATAAATCCTCTGCGTATTGGAGCGCGTGTCGGGCGGGGTCAGAAGCAGGCCTGCGCCCTCGACCAGGGAGCGGTCATTGGCCGCCAAGCCCTCCAGCTCATCCCCGTCGGTCAGCGTTATGCGCAGCCAGAGTCCAGCGGTTCGGGGGCGGGTAGAGAAGCGCTTGTGCAGCAGCCGCTCCGGATTGGCCTGATCGCTCGAAGAAGCAGGGAAGTCACGCACATAGCAGATCCACTTGACCTGGTCCCATCCGATGCGCAGCACTTTGCCGGTCAGATCCAGGATTTCGAGTTCCGCCGCGTCGTGGCCGAAACTGGCTCCCGCATAGCCTGCGCACCAGTCCCGCGAAAACTTGCGGACAATCACCGGTTTGCGCTGGGAGGCCATCGTTCTGGATTGTCGCACGTTGCGCAGAGCGCCGCGAGGTGAATAAGCCGCAAACCCGGTGCAACTAGCTCTAGCCAAGCGGCTAAGATTGTGTTAATGTACGGTTTGCTACCCCTCCAGGTTTTGGCCGTAAGAGTAACAACATCAGACACTTGGCGTGGGTGAAACAGCGGAAGCAGGGAAGGGAATGCCCGACTACATCTATCTGCTGGAAAACCGGCTCTCAGCCGACCAACAGCAAGCACTACGCCAACTGCGCGAGGCAGCCCGTGAAGCGGGGATGATCCTCTTTCTGACCGGCGACGCCGTCCGCGACCTGACCAGTGGGCACGCCGTCCGCGATCTCGAGGTTGCGGTTCACGGCAATGCGCTCAAACTCAAGAAAACAATAGCGAAACTGGGTGGCAAAGCCTGGGGCGAAAACGAAACCTCTTGCAGCCTTTACCTGTGTTTTCCAGGAACCGTTCGCGTAGACCTCATCAGCACCCACTGGAGAGAATACCCC
>JBEKZR010000293.1:0-4857 GCA_049509715.1 Occallatibacter sp.
CCGCTTCCGCGACTCCGAAGTGCATGAAAAGAGCGAGATCGGCCTGGTCACCGGCCTGGCCTGGACTGAAGTGGGCGGCAGCATTCTCACCACGGAAGTGCAGGTGCTGGACGGCAAGGGCAAGCTCACCATCACCGGCCAGCTCGGCGACGTGATGCAGGAGTCGGCGCAGGCCGCGCTGAGCTACATCCGCGGCAAGGCGCAGGTGCTGGGGCTTACCCGCGAGTTCTATCGCAATGTGGACCTGCACCTGCACGTTCCCGAAGGCGCCATCCCCAAGGACGGCCCCTCGGCCGGCATCACCATGGCCACGGCTCTGGCCAGCGCGCTGGCCAAGATTCCGGTCCGCCGCGACATCGCCATGACCGGCGAAATCACCCTGCGCGGCAAGGTGCTGGCTATCGGCGGCCTGAAAGAGAAGCTGCTGGCCGCGCTGCGGGCGGGCATCTTCGAGGTCATCCTGCCCCGCTCCAACGAGAAGGACGTAGCCGAGCTGCCGGACAACATCAAGAAGTCCATCAAGCTTCACTTCGTGGACCAGATGGACGAAGTGCTCGCGCTGGCTCTGGAAAGCCCGCTGCCCGGGGCTCTGCCCGTCGATACCGATGTGCTGGCCGCCGTGCCGCCGGCAGAGATAACGGGCAATCTGCCTGCGCCGCAGTAAGGCTGTGGGAGAGCCACAAATGCGCGTGGTCCATCTTCTCCTGTAGAATGGCCGCGTGTTGATCGCTGCCGCTTCCGACGTAGTGCGCAACGATGTTTTCCGCCTCATCGTAGGGGAACTCATCGTGAGCGCCGGCGTCGTCGCCCTGGTCCTGTACCGGTTCCGCTCTCACGCAACCGATCGCTCGACGCTTTATTTCGGATTGGCTTCCCTGTTGTATGGGCTGTGGCTGATTGTCGAGTTGCAGGTGCTCCATTCGGCTTTCCCCTCCATTCCCTGGCGGATCATCGAGTCCTCGATCAACCTGGTAATCGGGATTCCGTTCGTGCTGTATATCGGCAGCACGATAGGCCGCGCCTACCCGTGGTTTGTACGGGGAGTAGTTACCGCGAATGTATTGCTGGCTATACTGGGCACAGTCAGACTGGTCCAGCAAGCGTCCATGGACCGCATCCAGTCTGCAAGCTGGGTACTTGCGGTAGTAAGCCTGGCTGGATGGGTTTACATCGCTGTCTTTCCAAAGATCCCGATCGACAAGGAGGTACGCGCTCTGAGAGTCGGTCTCCTGGTCCTGGCGCTGTTCGCGCTCTACCAGCACCTTTCGGTGATGGGCGGTCTGCCCAGGGCCGGTTTCCTGGAGCCGCTCGGCATGGTTTTTCTGTTGGGGATATTTTTCTACGTCAGCGCCGCGCGCAGTTATCGTATGGAGACCAACTTCATAGCCATTCGCAACGAGCTTGAGATCGCCCGCCAGATTCAGTCGGCGCTGCTGCCCCGGCTGAGCGGGGCAATCGGCGGGGTAGAGGTCCACTCCCGCTACTCGCCCGCGGGGTCAGTGGCTGGCGACTTCTACGACGTGCTCTCCGACGGGCACGGACTGGGCGTGCTCATCGCGGATGTTTCCGGCCATGGCGTGCCTGCCGCCCTCTCGGCCTCCATGATGAAGGTTGCGCTGAGGGCGCAAGCCGAGCAGATGGCGAATCCCGCCCTGGTTCTGGCCGGTCTGAACAAAACCCTGTGCGGGACTCTCCAGAATCAATACATCACCGCCGCCTATGTGTATTGCGACACAGAGCGGCATGAACTGCGCTACGCCGGAGCGGGACATCCACCCGTGCTGCTGTGGCGCTCCGGGGCCAGGAAGGTTGAAGCTCTGGAAGAAAACGGTCTGTTTCTTGGACCGTTTCCTGGGGCGGAATACGCTTCGCTTTGCACGGCGTTTGAGCCCGGCGACCGTTGTCTGTTGTATACCGATGGGTTGGTCGAGGCTTCGAACCACAAGGATGAGGAGTTTGGCGCGGAACGGCTCAGCGAATTCCTGGCCCGAAATTCCGGACTGGAGGCCAACGCGGCTTGCAGCGCCTTGCTCGACCAGGTGACCGCATGGTTGGGCGGCGAGCTGGAAAGACAGCAGGATGACATTACGTTCGTGGTGGTCGAGTTCCGGCCGGTCGAGGTCGATGCGTCGACCTGAGTTTTGAAGTTCGCTTCCTGTATCCTCAAGACAGATGGATCTGCCCGCTTCCCAGGTCTTAGAATCGAGAGGACCGCGCGTCCGGCGGGACTCCCAAGTGACTGGCTGACTCGCTCAGACGATGCGCTATACGACACAATTCATGCTTTCGGTCCTTGATGCGGCGCAGTTTCCTCCGCCGGATGTGCCGGAGATCGCCTTTCTGGGCCGGTCGAACGTGGGCAAATCGAGCCTGCTGAACGCGCTGGTGGGCGAAAAGGCGGCTAGAGTCTCGCGGACGCCGGGACGGACGCGGGCGATTAATTTCTTCATGCTCCTGGACCAAAACCAAAACCAGAAAAAAATCTTTGCCGACCTGCCGGGCTACGGCTACGCCAAGATTTCAAAGTCGATTTCTGCGGGCTGGCCGGCTTTCATCGAGCCTTATCTGGCGGAGCGCTCGACGCTCAAGCTGTGCGTATGCCTGGTGGATGCGAACGTGCCCGCGCAACAGAGCGACCGGCAGTTGATCGACTGGCTGCGCGCCGCCGGGCGCGAGTTTGCCGTGGCGGCCACCAAGATCGACCGGCTGAGCGGCAACGAGCGCACCCGCAATCTGCTGGCGCTGAAGAAGGGGCTGGAGCTGGACGAGGTGCTTCCGGTCTCGGCGAAGACCGGCTACGGAATCAAGGAATTGTGGAGCAGGATTGAGGCGGCGGGCGAAACGGGCTGAACCTGTAACAGCGGGTTTTGTGGTTTCCCACCCTAGCGACAACAAACAAGAACATCGCAAGGATGGGGCATGGAGCCTTTTTGCGATCAAGGCAGCGAGTTGGCCCCGCTTCGCGGGAATCGCAAGTTAGCGGGTTGGCGGTGCGAAGCTGTACAACTCGGACTGGCTCCCACGGTTTAGCCTGAGCTCGACCGGAACCGGAATCTCCCCGTGATCGACCCGCTTTCGCACCTGCTCGATGAAGCAGGCGGCAGATTCCCGATCGCATCGAAGCAGGCGCACACCCTGCGTCAGACGGCCCAGATAACGCGGGGCCAGGCGCAGCCAGCGGCGGGCGGCGACCTCGTTGGGGTCAAGGCAATCGAGGGCGATCGAATCCAGTTTGGGCAGCCATTGAGCGGGAGCGGCGGAGACATGCCAGGCGAGCAGAGTCTGGCTGTCCTCTGGAGCTGCAAGCTCGATCTGCCGTACGCCCCGGCCAAAGGACATGGAGAAGCGCGAAGCTCCGGAAAAGTCCGGCGGCAGCAGATCGGGCAGCACGCCGCGCTCCAGCATCTGCTGCTCGACGGCCTCAGGCGCCAGCGCCACGCAAACCGCAACCGTTTCGCGCTTGCGAATTTCGTTTTTGAGGATGCGCAGGGCTTCGTCGAGCGAGGTCACCAGGAAGTCGGCGACTCCATCGCGGACGGCCTGCTTCCCGGCAGCCGCATCGGCGGTTGCGGCCAGCGATGCCGCGCCGGCGATGTTGCCCGCCACCAGCAGCGCGCGGCCCTGCCGGTCAAGTTCTCCGGCGTAAAGCAGTTTGCCGCCCAGGCTGGGCTCTGAATCCCAGGTCTCAGAAGCGAGACCCTTCGGCAAGCTCAGGGCAGGCTCTGGGGCACCCGCAGTTCGAATCAGAGCCGCGTAGAGCCGCTCAACCTGGAGGGCGAAGTCGAATGCGGCCGATTCGTTGCGATCAAGCGCCAAGGGAAGATTCTCTCCGCGGTCCAATCCGCCGCCCGGGCTTCAGTGCGACGAAAAATCCTGCGTCTGTTCGCGCCAGTTTTGCTTGCGGACAAAGAAGACAAACTCCCCGGGTTTGGCGAGGGCCGTCCGCTTGCTGCAACCGTTGGGAGCTGCAACACCCGAGGCCAGTATGTCGGAAACCGCGTACCAGCGCGGGACTGGGAAGTCCTTGTCCTTGGCGGAATCGCAATTGACGTAGAGCTCCGTGCCCAGGGCGTATTTGGCTTGAGCCGAGAGGACAGAGGCATTTTGCGGCACGGTCAGGTTCCCCGTGCCATCATCGTTCTGCCGCACCCAATTGCCATGCTCAGTTTGTTCGTGATTGATGCGAATCAGAAAATCCGCGGTGGCAATGAGATGGCCGGTTCTGCTGTCCAGTAGCCGGATGGTGATGGTCTTCTCCGTTGACGCGGGCTGAGAGCCGGAAAGCGCGGCCGCGCACAACAGGAGGGTGAGCACGCCAAGTGTCCGTCGAACCATGATTGCCTTTCAAGAGCGGTTCTCCAATTCACATGCCCTTGCCAACTCCGCGCAAGGTGGCTTTTTCTTAATCAAAAAGCCACTCAGCGGTCGTGGTTTCGGAGTATATCAATTGGAGAACCGCTGTACCTACCAAGTAGAATACGGCTGCCCGTCGGAGCCCGTCTCCTGCGACCCGGAATGGATGTCGTCGATGCCGGGTTCGGTCTGGTCCAGCGAGTGCAATGAATCGCTCGAGTCGGTCACCCAGGTTTCCTTGCTGTGGGTCATCGGGTCCTGGGGAATTTCTCTCAGGTAGCCGTCCTGGATCAGATCGTCCAGCGACTGCGGGGCCTTCTGTTTATCCATGGTATAAGAATCGATGGCGGCGCGCAGGACCTGCAGGTCCTCCTTGAGCACAGCTTCCCGGGCATGCCTGACGGCGCCGATATAGCTGGGCACGGCCACCACGGCCAGCACGCCGATGATCATCATTACGATCATCAGCTCCATCAGCGTAAAGCCCGCGTCTTGTTTTTGAAT
>JBEKZR010000294.1:0-4828 GCA_049509715.1 Occallatibacter sp.
CAGTTGAACCAGCAAGGCGAGTACCGGGATCTGGAGGTGCAATCCCGTAAAAAGAACGGGGAATTGTTTTGGATCCGGTTGTCGGCATCCCTGATTGAGATTGGGGGAGAGCGTTGCCGGATTACCTTTGCAAAAGAGATCTCTGAGGTCAAAGCAGCCCAAGCACGGATGGCTGCAGCCCAGGAAGCGCTGCGGGCCAGCGAGGAACGCTACCGCACCGTATTCCAGACCAGTCTTGACGCTATCAGTATCAACCGCGTGAGCGATGAGAAATATATCGACTGCAATCAGGCTTTCCTCGACAATTTAGGATTTGAGCGCGAGGAGGTCCTGGGGCGGACTTCGCAGGAACTGAACATCTGGGCGGATGAGCGCGACCTGCAAAAACTGGTCGAAATCCTCCGCCAGAACTACAGTTGCCGCGGTTTGGAGGCCCGGTTCAGAAAAAAGAACGGAGTGGTTGGGTGGGGGGAGATTTCGGCAGAGGTGATTGAGCTTGACGGCGTTTACTGCATCATTTCCATCACGCGGGATACGTCCGATGCCAAGGCGGCGGAAGAGCGCCTGGCCTCAGCTCAGGAAGCGCTGCGGGCGAGCGAGGAACGCTACCGCACCGTATTCCAGACGAGTCCCGATCTCGTCGATATCAACCGTCTGGACGATGGGACATTCATCGATGCCAATGATGCATACCTCGATATCTTGGGGTTCGAGCGCGAAGAAGTCATTGGGCGAACATCGTGGGAACTCAACATCTGGGCGGATCCTCGTGATCGGCAGAGCTTTGTTGAACTGCTGCGCCAGAACTCCAATTGCCGGAATTTAGAGGCCAACCTTAGAAGAAAGAACGGCGAGATTTTCTCGGCGCTTATATCGGCAGCGGTGATTGAGCTTGATGGCGTTCCCTGCATCGTTTCCATCACGCGGGATATGTCCGCTGCCAAGGAAGCGGAAAACACCATTCGCAATCTCGCTTTTTACGACCCGTTGACAGGCCTGCCCAACCGCCGACTTCTGTTGGACCGGTTGCGCCAGGCCCTGGCCGCCAGCGCCCGATGGGGCCGCACCCAAGCGCTGTTGTTGATCGATCTGGATAATCTCAAGACGTTGAACGAGACCCTCGGACATCAAACAGGCGATCATGTGCTGCGGGAATTCGCCCGGCGCCTGGCCGCCTGCGTCCGCGAAACCGACACCGTGGCGCGACTGGGCGGTGATGAGTTTGTCGTGATGCTCGAAGACCTGAGCGAAGTTCCCGAAGAGGCCGCGGCCCAGGCCCAGGCCGTCAGCGAGAAAATCCTGGCTTCGGTTGACCAGCCCTACCTGTTCGATGACCGCGAATGCCTGAGCAGCGCCAGCATCGGGATCGCGGTCTTCGGGGACCGGCAGAACAGCACGGATGATATCTTGCAGCAGACCGATATCGCCCTGCATCAGGCCAAGGCGGCCGGCCGCAACACCATGCGCTTTTTCTCTCCCGCCTTGCAGGCTGCCGTCAATGCCCGCGCCACGCTGGAGGAGGACCTGCGCAAGGCGATCAAGACCAACCAGTTCCTGCTTTACTACCAGCCTCAAGTTGAGCAGGGCCGCTTGACCGGCGCCGAGGCCCTGATCCGTTGGAAGCACCCTTTGCGCGGCATCGTGCCTCCGGACGAGTTCATTCCCCTGGCAGAGGAAACGGGACTGATTTTGCCTTTGGGAGAATGGGTCCTCCAAAACGCCTGCACGCAGATTGCGGCGTGGGCAGGCCAGGAGCAAACAGCCGATTTCACGGTTGCGGTCAATATCAGCGCGCGGCAGTTACGACAGCCGGAGTTCGTGGGACAGGTGCTGGCGGCCCTCGATCGCACCGGAGCCAATCCCCAACGTCTCAGGCTGGAACTTACCGAGAGCATGTTGGTGGAGAATATCGAGGAAATCATAGCCAAGATGACCCAGCTCAAGTCGCATGGCCTGCGATTTTCCCTGGACGACTTTGGCACGGGCTATTCCTCGCTGGCCTACCTGAAGCGCCTGCCCCTGGACCGCTTGAAGGTCGACCGGGCCTTCGTCCGCGACATTCTGGTGGATGCCTCCAGCGGCGCCATTGCGCAAACCATCCTTTCGCTGGGCCGGGCCATGGGGTTGTCGGTGATCGCCGAGGGCGTGGAAACCGAAGAACAGCTTACCTTCCTCGCCGGACTCGGCTGTCATTCCTTCCAGGGCTACCTGTTCAGCCGCCCGCTGCCGGTCAAGGAGTTCCATGCGTTTCTACAGAGCTTCAAAGCGGACGCCGCGCCACCCCGCCAATAGATCTGTCGGCCTTCAATTCCTTATTCCCTGCTCTTCCTCAATCCATCGATATGCTCAACTGGTGACGCACGTCCGCGCCCCGAATCCAGAAAATTACATCGGTGGCGATATTCGATGCGTGGTCGGCGATCCGCTCCAGGTTCTTCGCCACCAGGATGCCGTTCATCGACTGCTGCGTGAAGCGCGGTTTTTCCTGGATCAGTTTCAGCAGGTCGGCGTTGGCGCGGCGGTTCATGCGGTCGATATCGTCGTCCATCTCGCGCACTGAGTCGGCCAGCCGCGCATCGCCCTCCAGCAGCGCCTGCACCGCCGACCGGATCATCCGTCCGGCAAACTCGCCCATGGCCGCAAAATCCACCGGCAGATCGACCTCCTCGGCCTTCAGGATTTCCTTGGTCCGGCGCGCGATGCCCATCGACTGGTCCCCGATCCGCTCCAGGTCGCCGTTGATCTTGATTACCGCCAGAATGAAGCGCAGGTCGATGGCCATGGGCTGTTCTTTGGCCAGCAGCTCATAGGCCATCTCGTCCAACTCCCGTTGCGCGGAGTTGATGGCGGTCTCGTTCTGCTTGACGTACTTGCACAGGCTCTTGTCGCGTTGCAGATAGGCGTCTACCGCGGACTCCACCGCCTGCTGCGCCAGGGCAGCCATGGCCAGCAGCTTGTCCTTGAGTTCGGCGAGTTGCTGTTGAAAGTGAATGCGCGGCACGGCTTATTCTCCCGTATACCTGATTGTGCACCATTGCATGTTACTGGCGTGCGAATTTCGTGCCCGGTATCACACTTGTCACGCCCCGCGGGCCCAATGTCCCAATACGGATTAGACGCGCCATGCGCCGGCAGGATGTTCTAGGCTAACACCATGAACTCCGTAATCCCTTCCCGCAGCCCCATGTTCAGCCTCAACCCGGCCAATTGCGAACCGCGTCAGATCTACAAGCTGATGACCGGCATCATCGTGCCCCGGCCCATTGCCCTGGTTTCCACCATGGACCGCAACGGGGTGGCCAACCTGGCGCCCTTCAGTTTTTTCAATGGAGTCGGTTCCGTCCCGCCCACCGTGCTCTTCTGCCCCTCGGTGCGCGCGCCCAAGCCCTCCGTTCCCGGTGCCGGGCCCGATTTCAGGCGCGACATCCGCAAAGACACCCTGCGCAATGTCGAAGAGACCGGCGAGTTCGCGGTGAATGTGGTCAGCGAGGCCATCGCAGCCGCGGCCAACGCCGCCTCGGCCGAGGTCCCGCCGGAAGTGGACGAGTTCGTGCTGGCCGGGCTCACGCCGATTCCCAGCGAAACCATCCGCCCGCCCCGCGTCGCCGAATCGCCCGCCCAGATGGAGTGCAAGCTGCTTCAGGTCATCTACACCAGCCGCGAGCCCGGCGGAGGCGTCATCGTGCTGGGTGAAGTCGTCCGCTTCCACCTGCGCGAAGACCTCTTCCAGGACTTCCGCGTCGATCCAGCCGGCCTGGATGCCGTGGGCCGCATGGCCGGCAACACCTGGGTCCGCACCCGCGACCGCATCCAACTCATCCGGCCCGAATAAAATGCTCCTCGCATTCTGCATTCTCGCCGGTCCCGTATCGGGTCCTTGGGATGAAGCCGGCCGGACTGCTCCGCCAGCACCATTCCGCAAGGCGTCATCGACAATAACAGAGAAACCGGTTTACCATGAGTCCGCAACTGGCGGGCAATCTCTCGGGCGATGCTGCCGCGAGAACTGCCGCGCCAGCGCATGAAGGAGACGCACCGATGAAATGGAGACTGTTCTGCTCACTGGCGATTTTGGCCGCTGCGGGTGTCGCGCTGGCCTCGGATTCCAAGCTGCCTGACGGCGCCGATTTTCCCATGTGGGAGAAGCCGCTCCATTTCTCTCGAACCTACTATGTGGACGGCCAGGCCAAAAACGCCGACGACAACGGCCCGGGCAGCAAGGAGCGTCCCTTCCGCACCATCAACAAGGCCGCGCAGGTGCTCGCGCCGGGTGAACGGGTGGTGATTGCGGAAGGCGTCTACCGCGAGAGCATCCGCCCGGCGCGCGGCGGAACCGGCCCGGACGCCATGATCAGTTACGAGGCTGTGCCCGGAGCAAAGGTCGTGGTCAAGGGCGCGGCGGTGGTCACCGGCTGGCGCCCCAGCGAGGGCTGGAACTTCGGCTTTGACCCCGTCACCAAACAGCCGGTGCGCGCCTGGGAGCTGCGTCTCAATCCCGCGCTCTTCCCCAACGGCTACAACCCATTCGAAGTGGACAACGTGCTTGGCAATCACATGTGGCTCAGATATGCCGAGGACAATATGGCGACCTACTTCCGGCGGCGCGGGCTGGTGTTTGTGGACGGCAAGCCTCTGGAGCCGGTGGAAACTCCCTTCGAGCTGGCCGGGCCGTCGCCGCGGTCGATGAACTACTTCACTGACATTCACTGGAAGCCGTTGTTCAAGGAGTTCTCGCCGGAGGCCGGCAAGGTGTGGATTGAAACCAACGGCATGACCCTGCACATTCGCCTGGCCAATGACGACGACCCCGCCAGGCACGTTATTGAGG
>JBEKZR010000295.1:0-4809 GCA_049509715.1 Occallatibacter sp.
TCCTTTTCGATCTCCGATAGACGTTTGCAACCGCCATCGTCCAAAAGGGAACCAAATCGACTCAGGGCACGAGCTTGGCAAGAAACGATGGAAGAAACTCCCAGTGCCAGCCAAGCAGGTAAACCAGCACGGTGCCAATCCCGAAATCGAGGATGTCATCAGCGGGTGATTCAGCGCCCTCGACAAATAAGGGAAAGACGACGATCTGTAGTGCATCCGCAATGATCGCCAGGATCATGGCGGCTCGAAAGCGCGAACCCGGCAAAACTGTGAAGGTGCCGCGCGTCAAATCAGCCTCCTTCTTTGATCTTTCAACTTGAGTTGCCTATTCCAGTCGGTTTCCTTCAACTCACCGCCTCCAACAATCGCAGATCGTTGTTTCGCACGTTTCCCACGCGATCACTCACTGGCCAAGCACGCATTCTTTCCGCAAGGTACGGGCGGAGCAAGTCCACAGGCGGCCGGGTAGCCGCGCAGACGTTTTCACAACACATCCATTTCCGCCAGCATCTCTGAGATGAGAATTGCGCGCCGAGTGATCGACATTCCAAACGATGCGGGCGCTATGGACCTTCTATCATCGCAATTGATCTTCAGCGTAGATGAAATCGAAGATCGTGGACTGTATACGAAAGTGCTTGAAGCACGGAAGACAATAGCACGAAAGCTGGGTAGCGCCGTATCTGAGCGGAGCGAATACGGCTTCACTTGCGACGCTAATGCTCTCATCCTATTGCACATATGCTGATCTAACACCGCTGTTGGCGGGAAATGTCTGCATTTACTTTAGAGTTAACATTGGGGTTACACCCAGGTGATATGCATCACGCTGCAAGTTTCCCTTTGACTTTCAGATGTGATCTGTGCAACAAATGATGCCATTCTTTCAATTCCAGGAACGTGTCTCAGGTTTGAGTCTACGGCGCTGTCAGGCTGTGTCGGCGTCTTTTCTTATGAAACACCCCTGAAACACTTCGATGTTGATGCAGACTTCGCGCTTTCGTTGTTTGATCGACAACATTCAATGCCGACGCAGAAGTGCCGTTGTCACTGCTGATTGAAAATCAGAGCCGCAGGCGGATATCTTTGCTTGAGCGGCTCTGGCCCACTAAGGATGTACTTTTCTACCAGCACCCAGGTTGCGAGGATCGAATGAAAGTGTTCCGTTCCACCCGCATCGCGCTACTGTTTCTGTCCGCCTTTCTTTTTTAAGCAAATGAACTCGTTGCCTCCCCGGGCGCTGTACCGCCGGACGCGTGTCTCTGTGCTTTCGACCCAACGGCTAGCCTTGCATTTCAGATCGCGGGCGCACCGCCGGTGTATATGGCCATGCTTTCAGGCGGCGCGGATCTCGGAGCCCTGAATCCGCGCGCGGCCGCGAACGCCGCCAAAGCCGCCGGAATCCAGATCGTCAGTATGCAATTCGGTTCCAGCCCCAGCGCGCCGATCAAGTCCATTGCGAGTTCCAGCAGCGACTACTGCCAGGCAGGCATGTGATGACGAAGCGAGCTTCGATGAACCTTCCCTAGACAAGTTTTGAAGTAAAGATGTGGAGACCCGACATGAATTTTCGGCACGTAGCGAGGATCTTTTTCGCCATCTCGATCGCCTTCCTGTTCCACCCGCATCAAGCGCTAGCCTCGACGCAGCCTACGACCAGTGCATCTATGCATTGGATCAGACAGCCGCGAATACTCTGAATATCAATGGCGCGGTCATCATCAACGCACCCAGTTGCGGCGTGGTTGTGGATTCATCGAGCAGCGAGGCGTTTTCATTTTCCGGCGCGGGCAGCTTTACAGCCAAGTATTTCGACGTGGTTGGGGGGTATTCCACTTCGGGAGCGGTGACGCTTTCGCCAAAGCCATCGACCGGTTCCGCTTACCAGGCGGATCCGTTGACGTTTCTGGTTCCACCCGTCGGCAGTTCATGCACTTACACTAACTTCAAAGCGACTACAGGTTCGTCCACTCTGAATCCGGGCACCTACTGCAACGGCATCACGATCAGTGGCGCTACGACCGTGACCTTCAATCCTGGAACCTACATTCTCATGGGCGGTGGATTGAATGTGACGGGAGCGAGCATTCTCAAGGGAAGCGGCGTCACGTTCTATCTGACGCAAGGGCTGGGTTACAACTATGGGCCTCTGGCGATCAGCAGTGCGGTTGTCGCGACCCTGTCTGCTCCCACCAGCGGCTCCTATTACGGCATTCTCTTTTATCAGGATTGGACCATCGGCACGGGGAAGGCGGCGAATACGGTCACTGGCTCATCGGCCTCCTCGTTGTCAGGCGTACTGTACTTTCCGACAACCGCGCTGACCTTTTCAGGGGCGGAGTCCAGTGGGAGTTGCCTGATCCTGGTCGCCGACACTATCTCGCTGACCGGCGCGGCGGCGCTCGGAAACAGTTGCTCTGGCGGTTCACCTCTACAGCCTCCAGCGCCCGTAACCGTAAGCGTGACTCCGGCTACTGCAACGCTCTACGGCGGGCAGACGCAGCAGTTCACCGCTACCGTGACCAACACCAGCAACACAGCTGTGACATGGACGATTACTCCGGCTGGGACGGGCACGATCAGCACGTCAGGCCTGTACACGGCCCCGGCAACGATCACGACTCCGCAGACGGTGACTGTTACCGCGACCAGTCAGGCCAGCACAACCGCGTCGGCTTCGTCCACAGTTACCCTGACGCCAAAGGCAAATCCGACCATTACCTGGGCGACGCCAGCGGCTATTACCTACGGCACGGCGCTGAGTGCGACGCAGCTCGACGCGACGGCCAGCGTGACGGGCGCCTTCGTCTACACGCCCGCTGCCGGCACGGTGCTGGCGGTCGGTTCGCAGACGCTTTCTGTACTCTTCACGCCCACCAACACAGCCGAATACAACACGGCCACGGCCACGGTCACACTGACGGTCAACCAGGCATCGCAGACCATCAACTTCCCGGCGCCGGCCTCGCCGGTGATCTATGGAGTGGCTCCAATCGCCTTGTCGGCAACAGGTGGAGCCTTGGGCAACGCGGTCACCTTCAGCGTCGTCTCCGGTCCGGGTACGATCTCGGGCAGCACTCTGACCATCACCGGGGTGGGCACGGTGGTGGTGGCCGCGAATCAGGCGGCAACGCCAACTACGCAGCAGCGGCACAGGTCACGCAGAGCGTCGTCGTCAACCAGGCATCGTAATGTGCATCGAACGGATACAGCTACCAACGCGCAATCACCATCGACCACACGAAAATCCCGAACACCGGCCAAACCAACTTCCCGTTCCTGTTCAACACCACCGATCCCCTCCTTGCCACGATAGCCAATGGCGGCCACGTTGCGAGTCCCAACGGCTACGACAATATCTTCACATCGGATGCGGCAGGCCAGAACGTGCTGAATTACGAAATGGAGGAATACAATTCGGTCACCGGCCAGGTCATCGCGTGGGTGCGCATTCCAACCCTTTCTCATGCAACGGATACCGTGCTCTATGTGTTCTACGGGAATTCCAGCATTACCACTTCGCAGCAGAATCCGACAGGCGTGTGGGATGCCAACTACATGGGCGTCTGGCATGTTGCGAACAATGGCGGTCAACTGTCTCTTGTAGACAGCACAAGCAACGGAAACAACGCCACGAACAATGGAGCGGTCGCGACCACGGGCCAGATCGATGGCGGCATGCAAACCAACGGCAGCACCTATGCGACCATTGGGACGCCGACCAGTCTGGCAAACCTGGCTCAAGGCGACGCAACCTTCTCAGCTTGGGTCAATATAGTATCCGGCGCCGGTGGCTATCAAAGGGGACTACCCGGTGTGGCCCTGCCCGGAATCATTGATCGATCCCCCTTTACACTCGGATGGGATTTTGGTGAGGCACAGGAGATTCCCCACGACTGCACGTGATCTGCGCATTACTGCCTTTCGGAGATTCATTGCGATGAATCAAAAAGGAAATGCGGGATCAGAAGCCGTCAGAGGCATCATTGAACTGAAGTCGCGGAAGATGGAGTCTTCGGGGAATTGAGAACTTCAACCGCGATGCGGTGTCCGTCGTACTCCAGCACTCGATCGGCATTCTCCTCGGGGAGAATGCCCACGCCATGGCCTGAACGGACGCTCACAATACGAAGAGTCAACTGCTTTTGCATTCCTGGAAAACTCCCGTCAGTTGGACCGATAACAAGCATCCGGCGACTATCATCCCAATGCAAAGGAATTGTCGCTCTCTGTCCGCCTTCGTATGCGTAACCGTCTCCACCGTCTTCATACAATGTGAAGTCTGCATCTTGTCCGGAATAAACCCGGATTTCCAAGGGAGCGGAATCGTCTTCCGCCGATTGCACGGGTGCCCCGAGAGGCAGGATGCTGCCTTGCTTTACATAGATGGGGATACGCGCAAGAGGCGCATCGGCCTTAACCACTTCTCCTCCATGGCGGCGTTCCCCGCTCCAGAAGTCGACCCATCCCGCGGCCGCCGGCAGCCACAATTCCCGTTCCGTAGCTCCCTTGTCGACGACAGGGTTGATCAGGAGCGAGGATCCAAACATGAATTGGTCCTGAATGTCACGAACTCTGGGCTCGTTTGGGAACTGCAAGGGGAGCGCGCGCATGATGGTGCTACCCTGGTTAGTGACATTCCAGGCTTCGGAATAGATATACGGCAACAGCCGGTAACGCAGCGTATCGTACTGGCGAAGAACATCCTCGACCTGTGGGCCGTATTTCCACATCTCTGTTTCGGAGCGATAACCGTGGATGCGGAAGATCGGGCAAAACACGCCGAATTCAAACCACCGAATAAGCAGT
>JBEKZR010000296.1:0-4803 GCA_049509715.1 Occallatibacter sp.
CCAACGCCCCCGAGGATTCTGCCGAGTTGGCGAAAGGTATGCATTGCTTAGGGTACCTGAGTGGTGTGACAGACACCTATTTGTTCTGGAAGTATACGAACAATACCCAAAAAGCGAAGGTGTATGTTCCCGCCTGTATCCCCGAAGGTGCGACCAACTTCGAACTTGCAAGGGTCGTGGTGAAGTATTTGAATGACCACCCAAATCAACTGCACAAGAGCTATAGGCTCTTGGTCATGCTTGCGCTTGAGGACGCCTATCCATGTAAATACTAGCGGAGACTGAGGAAGCATATATGCACTCGATTATGTGGTTTTGGACAGCAGGAATTCACGATCCGGCTTGGGTGCAAGCCATCGCAGCTGTTGCGGTCGTGGTGCTCACGTTAGTGATGGTCATCGTACTCTTCATCTATGCATACGATACTCACACTCTGGCGAGGACAAGCGTTGAGCAGATAGGTTTAGCCAAGCTGGAGCGCGAGGAACTCAAAACCTTAAAACGTCATGTCGCAAACGACCGCTTTCTAAAGGTTCAAGCCGACGTGACTCTCCTTATGCGATCAATCATTGATGGAACTTTCGGCACCAAGCCACCACCGCCGCTTTACCCGGACAATTGGCCTGATGTCGCAATTGCGCTGGCATTAAGAACCCCGAGCGTGATTTCAGCGGTGATTGCACTAGGAATACAGTTGCGGAGCGTCGATTTTGCGATAGTTGAATTTTTCAACGCGTCGAACAATGATGAGAAAACAGCTTGTGAATTGAAAGTTAGGACCTCTTTAAGCCGTGCGGCTGAAGAATCTACGAAATTGTCAAACCTGTTAGTCGAAGATGCAAAGAAGTAGAACGAACCTGCCTACTTGCTCCCTGTCACCTCTGCCGTCTTAGAACTTATCCGTAAATAGAAACAGACTGCTTCCAGCAGATCATGTCGCCGGGTGCCCCAGGTCTCGATTTTGAGACCTGGGAGACCACGAACCTTGTGCGAGCGAATAGCGAGCGGTTGGCCGCACCGCAGGTGCTATTCTTCCTCTTCCTCCACCGGCCGCTTGGCGTTGGCGAGGATTTTATCGGCCACTAACTGCGGGACGATTTCGTAGTGGTCCATCTCCATGCGGTAGCTGCCTTTGCCTTGAGTCATGGAAGTTAGAAGGGTTCCATAGGTCAGCATCTCGGCCATGGGGACCTGGGCGTTGATCAGTGTTGTGCGGCCCTTGGAGTTGGTTCCCTGGACGCGGCCACGGCGGCTGCTGAGGTCGCCCATGAGGGTTCCGGCGAACTCGTCGGGGGCTTCGATCTCGACCTTCATGATGGGTTCGAGGAGGCAGGGCTTGGCCGTTTCCATGGCCTTGCGGAAGGCGATGCGGCCGGCCATCTTAAAGGAGAGTTCGTTGGAGTCCACATCGTGATAACTGCCGTCGTAGACGGTGGCCTTGAAGTCCACCACCGGGTAACCGGCGAGGTAGCCGCGAGCGGCGGACTCGACGATGCCCTTTTCGACGGCGGGGATGAAGTTGCGCGGGATGGCTCCGCCGAAGATTTCGTTGCCGAACTCGAAGCCCGTGCCGCGAGGCAATGGCTCCATGCGAATCTTGCAATCGCCGAACTGGCCGTGGCCGCCGGTCTGCTTCTTGTGGCGTCCCGGCGCCTCGACCTTGGCGCGGATGGTCTCGCGGTAGGGCACCTTGGGGGCCTTGAGGGTGACCTCGGCGTGATAGCGCTTCTTGAGGCGGCTGACGATGGCCTCGATGTGCGGCTGGCCTCCGCCAGCGATGAGAAACTCGTTGGTCTGCGGGTCGCGGAAGAAGCGGATCAGCAGGTCCTCTTCCATGAGCTTGTGGATGGCGGGGGCGAGCTTGTCCTCGTCGGCGCGGGACTTGGGCTCGATGGCGTAGGTCATGGCCGGCTCGGGCAGCGGAGCCAGATCGACCTGAATCTCAGCGCCCTTGATGCCCAGCGTGTCGCCGGTGAGGGTGTCGCGCAGCTTGGCCACGGCGCCCAGGTCTCCGGCGTGCAATTCGGGAATCTCGATGGCCTTGCGGCCCTGCATCACGCTCAGGTGGGAGAAGCGCTCCTGGCCGCGGCGGGTGTAATTGTCTACCGTGGCGTCGTTCTTGACCACGCCGCTGACGACCTTGAAGAAGCTGATGCGGCCGGCGAAGGGGTCGGACATGGTTTTGAAGACCACGAGCGCCAACGGTTCGCTGTCGTCCACCTTGCGGGTGGAGATGCCGGCGCCGGTTGCCCCGGCATCGTCCGCGCCAGCCGCCGCTTCGTACTCCGGGTTGCGCACGGCAATGGGCGCGCGCTCGGCGGGCGAGGGGGCGTAGACCTTGAGGAAGTCGAGCAGGTGGTCCACGGCCATGTTGGTCAGGCCGCTGGAAAACAGCACGGGGAAGATGCGGTTCTCGCGGATGGCTTCGCGCAGCGCGGCGATGAGGTGGTCTTCGGCGATGGTGCCCTTCTCGAAGTACTCCTCCATCAGCTCGTCTTTGCCCTCGGCGACTAACTCCACCAGCGCCTCGTGCTTGGCCTTGGCGTCGGCAGCCAGGCCGGCGGGAATCTCCGCGGTGACCTTGCCGCGGCCGTCGCCGCCGGGGGTGTAATAGAAGGCCTCCATGGTCACCAGGTCCACCACGCCGTGAAAGCCATCGGCGCCGGAGATGGGCAACTGGACGGGTACACAGTTGCGGCCCCAGCGGTCGATCAGGTCGTCGATCAGGGCGCTTAGTCCGTCGCCGCCGCCGGCCTTGGGGTGGTCCATCTGGTTGACCACCACGATGCGCGGGACTTTGGCCTCGTCGGCATAGCGCCACACCCGCTCGGTCACTGGCTCGGAGCCGTTCTGGGCGTTGACCACGACGAGGGCGGCTTCCACCGGCAGCAGGGCCGCGCGGGCCTCGTGGCTGAACATATGAAAGCCGGGAGTGTCGACGAGGTTGATTTTGACGCCCTGCCACTCGGCAAAGGCGACGGCATTCTGCATGGTTGCGCCGCGGGCTACTTCTTCCTCGTCATAGGCGGTTACGGCCGAGCCGTCTTCCACGCGGCCCTGGGTTGGGGTCATTTTCGCGGCATGCAGCAGAGCGGCGATCAAGGTGGTCTTGCCACTGTGCGCATGCCCCACTACAGCTACGTTGCGGATCTCACTTCCCTGGTACGTTTTCATGGTTTTCTCCACCTCCGGTGGGTTTTACTGCCTTCGGCCACCTGCGGTGGGGCCGACGGCCTTCGGCTGGCCCGCGCTAGAAAAAAGGCGCGGGAGTTGGGTTGATGGAAAAGTCGAGAACGGTTTCTTGCACAGTTTTGTCAGAATTTGCGGGATCGGATGAGGGAGGCACAGGGAAAGATTGCGGACGTCCATGAGGGCGTCCAGGTGGCCGGATTGGAGGGCCACGTGTCCCGGTCTGCCGTCTACCTCGTCCATAAAGGTTTGGGCCGGCGCCGTGCAGATGGATGGAGGATGAATCCGCAGGCGTCTATCGCTAAGAAATCGGATGCTATCACACGCGGAGTGTGAACGTCCTGTGACTGGGGGCACACGGCGGCCACAGTTTGTAGATCAGCGGCTCCCGCACGTCTCCGTTCCCGCAGCCGCGGCAGGATGAATGAATCGGCCGGAACTCGACGCGGGCCTCCCGAATGGTGTGAAATGAATGGGCTGGGCAGAGAGGCGGGCAGCTTCCTAACCTGGCGCATTTGCCGAGAGGGGCCGTTTCCATGCTGATTCGCCATGATTCTACTTTGTTTGCCGCCGGCTTTTTGCTGGCCATGGCCTGGGGAGCGCTTGCCCAGGCTCCCGCACCGGCTCCGGCGGCAGCGCCCGCCCGGAGCGCGCCAGCATTCACCCTGCCGCCGGCCCATGTGAATGCTCCGCTGGGCGACATCAAACGAATGCCGGGGGACGGGGAGGGGGCTTACAAGACGCACCAGTATCGCGATCTGTTTGCCGAGCAGGGGCACGCGGCGGCGGAGAGCCGGGCGAAGATCGAGAAGGCGTTCCAACAGCTTTTTCATGGCGACGGACAGGAGGAGCGGATCTACTTTGAGACCGGGGCGAACCAGAACGGGCCGTTGGCGTACATTACCGATTGGGCCAACAACGATGCGCGCACCGAGGGCATGAGCTACGGCATGATGATTGCCGTCCAGTTAGACAAGAAGCGCGAGTTCGACGCGCTTTGGAACGGGTCGAAGACTTATATGCTGATTACCGACCCCAAGAATCCTTCCGTGGGATACTTTGCCTGGTCGATGAACACGGATGGCACTCCGCGCTCGACCGGGGCAGCGCCGGACGGGGAAGAGTACTACGTCATGGCGCTCTACTTCGCGTGGCATCGCTGGGGCAACGGAAAGGGCATCTATAACTACAAGGCGGAGGCGGACAAGATTCTGCGCGGGATGCGGCGCCACCCGGTGCTGACGGGGACGGGCCCCTTCCGGATTCACCCCGAGGATGCGCCGTTTACGCCGCCGGATCATCCCTGGCCGAGCCCCAACAACAGGAATCGGGAGCGGGAAGCGGCCACGGCCGCCAGCAAGGGCGCGCCCAGGCCGCCGGTGTTCTGGTTCGGCCGCGGGCCGCGCACCGAGTCGATCGGGCCGATGGTGGACGAGGAGCACTTCATGATCCGGTTTTTGCCGAATGTGGAGTTTGGCTCGACGGATGCGAGCTATCATCTGCCGGCATTCTATGAGCTGTGGGCGCGCTGGGGTCCGCCGGAGGACCGCGCGTTCTGGGCCAAGGCGGCGGACGTGAGCCGGGAATTCTTCAACCAGGTTGCCGGCCCGGAGA
>JBEKZR010000297.1:0-4779 GCA_049509715.1 Occallatibacter sp.
AGTGAGCCGAACAACTCCGCCTGCACCCGCTCCACCCGTTCGAGCACCCCACGCTCCCCAAGCCCCCGCGCAAAGCAGCAGGCCGCGCGCATGGGTCCCATGGTATGCGAACTCGATGGGCCGACGCCGATCTTGTAAAGGTCGAACAGACTTGTGGTCACGGATGAGATTGTAGCGTGGAACGCAGATCGGCCGTCAGTGGTCCGATTTCCTCAGCAGCGCAAGCAGTCCGGTCACTTCGACTCCGCGTTCCGTCCGCAGGTATCCCTCTTCCAGCCTGGCGACGGTGAGCCCTGCCTTCGCCGCAACCTCGCGAACGTGGTCGGGATGATGCGTATATCGTCCGGAATCGGTGAGATGAAAGGGATATCTCTCCCCACGTTCCGTCGTGAAAGCGAACCATCCGCCTGGCTTGAGCCGCTTGGCTGCCGGCGCCGCCACCCCCTGAAGATCGCCGAAATAAACCAGGCAGTCGCAGGCGGCGATCAGATCGAATTCCGCTTGCGTTCCATCCAGCCATTCCGTGATCTCGGCCACCTCCAGCCGGTCATAAATGCCTCGTTCCCGTGCCAACTCGATCATCTCCGGAGAAAGATCGATCCCCGCCAGGTGCGCCGCGCGCTCCTTCAAACCAACTCCCGCCAGCCCCGTTCCGCAACCAATATCCAGAATTTCCAGGTCTCCGGCATCGCCAATCTCGGACCGTATCAGCTCTTGAAGCCGCTCCGGGGCCTGGTAGCTCAGGTTGTTGCGCATCTTGTCGTCGTAGTGCGAGGAAAAGTCATTGAAGATTTGCAGGATGCATTCGTCCGGAGCGCGCGGCGGCGGCGCTTCATCCCGCAACGCCGTCAAAATCTGACGGATCGCGGCGTCTTCCGGCCTGCCTTCCAGGTATTTTTCGTAAGCGCCGCGCGCCTCATCGCGCCGTCCCGCGGCCTGGGCCGCCCAGCCCACGGCGTACCACGCGTCCGCGTCCTCCGGCGTCAGCTCCGCCACTCTTTTCGAGCACAGGAATGCGCTCTCGGTATTGCCGTTGTCGCGAAGGTGTTCGGCCAGGTTGGACAACTCGCCGGCGGTGAGTTCACGGGGCCGGACGGTTGCGCCATCGCCCCAAACCAGCAGGCCGGCCTCAATTCCTTCAGCAATCCAGCGATCGATCTCGGCGCTTTGGCCCTCGGGCATCAACGGTCGGGCCAGGTCGCGAATCTCGTCCACGCTCCGGCTGCCGTCGCACAATTCGGCGAGCAGGGCGCCCAGCGCGTTCATTTCGTGCACACGATCGCGGACGGAATCGTATGCAATATAGCCGCCCTCGACCGGCGACAGTCCTACGTCGGGGTTGATGACAGGATTCGCCATGAATGCTACCGGGCATTATATGGGTAGACACCTGTATGCCACCCTGGGTGGATGGCATACAGATGCGGATCACTTCGGGGCGGGCTTGGTTTCGCTCTTGAGCGGCTTGGTTTCGCCTTTGATCCACGCCGGAGTCGCGCCGCTGCTGTTCTTGATCCCGCCGGTGTTTTCCTTGTACGCTCCTGTGTTTTCCTTGTATGCTCCGGTGTTGGACCTGATCCCGCCGCTGCTGTTCTTGATCCCGCCTGTGTTTTCCTTGTATGCTCCTGTGTTTTCCTTGTATGCTCCGGTGTTGGACCTGATCGCGCCGCTGCTGTTCTTGATCCCGCCGCTGCTGTTCTTGATCGTGCTGTTGTTCTTGAACTGCTGGTTATTCAGTTTGAGCTGCGAGTTCGCGCCTTTGTGCGCGGCGTCAAACTTACCCTGCGAGTTCGCGCCGTTGAACTGCTGGTTATTCAGTTTGAGCTGCGAGTTCGCGCCTTTGTGCGCGGCGTCAAACTTACCCTGCGAGTTCGCGCCCTTGAGCTGCTGGTTATTCAGTTTGAGCTGCGAGTTCGCGCCTTTGTGCGCGGCGTCAAACTTACCCTGCGAGTTCGCGCCTTTGAACTGCTGGTTATTCAGTTTGAGCTGCGAGTTCGCGCCTTTGTGCTGATTGGCGCCGTATTTGAGCTGCGAGTTTGCGCCTTTGTGCATGGCGGCTTGGCTGCTCTTGAGTGCCTGGCTATTCGTCTTATGGGTTACATTGGCCTTCGGGAAATTGGATTTGTTCTCGGCAATCAAGTCCGCCGACGTCAGCAGCGGAGCTGCCGCAACGCCGGCCAGCAACATCCTCAGGAATTTACGCCGATCGGGATCCACATGCGCCAGCGCCGCGTCAAGCGGCGAAGAGGAACCGTTTCCACTCATAAACGCCTCCCACGAAATTTCAAAACCAAAAGATGCCAATAAGGGTAGCACGGATTGGCTTCATAACGTCAAGACGAAAGAAATCCCGGTAGTGGGTCAGTTTGGATTTCCACAGGGGTAACACGTTTGGGCTGACGGTGGGATGATTTGAACCTGAAGACCATGCCGAAGAAGACTGCCCCTGCCCGAAAGCCGAAACCAGCCAGGCGGAATCCGCGCCAGGACGTGAATCAGGCTGCCGCGCGGATCGTGAGAGAGACTATCAAAGATTAGGCAGTTCCATTTGTTCGGATTTTGTGATAAATGGGTCGGGAACGGGCCGAATATATTCTCGCTTCAGACGGTCGAAGACCGCCCTGATGTGAGGCGCTCCAATATAGAGTCTTCCGCGTCGTTCACCGGTTGGAATCAATAAACCTGCATCTACAACATTCTTTAAGTCTCGGCTGGCATTTATGTCGTTCAATTGCGCAAGATTGCGATAGGTCGAATTCCTCACGCGAAGGCCCATGGCCGCATCGCAGATAGCGTACAGCGTTCTTTCGGGCAGTCCATGTTGTTTGACCATCTCTTCCATTTCTGCCCAAAGAATATCCATGACCTTCGTTCGGCTTATCAGTGTATAGGCCTGGCGAAAGTGCGCCGTCAGATTGAACTGAATCCAGGCTTTTGTGCTGTTGCCAGGATGCCAGAGACCCTCGGCGGTCCTGGCTAGAACGTCATAATACGTCTGCGTGTTCCGTCCGAGATATTCCTCAATCGAAGAGAATTCTGATTCCAGAATGCCTTCCCTCGCCAGAACCAGGGTTTGAAGACAACGAGCCATGCGCCCATTGCCGTCTGAGAATGGGTGAATTAGTACCAGATTAAGATGCGCCATCGCCCCTTTAATTAGAGCGTGGGGGCAATCATCGTCGTGGCAATTGAGGAATTCAATCAGCTCTTCGATGAGGCCGGGAACCATTTCAACTTCAGGTCCTTCATATACGACTTCTCCGCTCGGTTCCTGGCGCACATAAATGGTCCCCGGTCGCCAGTTTCCGGGATGCTTCGAGAGATCATGCTGAAGCATCATGAAATGTAGACTTCTTAAAAATCCTTCATTGTAGACAAAATTCTTGTCTTTAGCCAACTCAAGCACAAAGGTCATCGCAGTGCGATAGCCGGTAACGGAGAGCCACGTTTCCCGGTCTGCGTCAAGCGGCTCCTCTCCTTCTGCGGCTGCAATCGCATCTTCTGCGGTGACGTTATATCCCTCAATACTGTTCGATCCTTGAATTCCACGAGCAAAGGTATTGCGGCGAAGGAGACCTGTCCATCTGCGAGGCCTGGCCAGATTATGGCGAAGTCTATGCCTGGCCTCTTCAACTCGCTGTATCACTTCCGCTTCCAAAGGACCGATTGTCGCAGCTTTGAATAGCATGAAAAAAGAGTAGATGTACTCCAAAAGAAAGTCAAATACTATTTGACAAAAGTACAATATTATTGTATTTTCCTTGGGCCATTCGTATCAATCGTCTCTGCTTAGCAAAGCGCGTCCAAGTCGGATCCGCCCCGTGGAAGGAACCAGCATCAATGCCATCGTCCGCATGACTGGCGTCTCTAAGTATTGGATTCTAAATATGTTAGAGGATATGGGTTGTGAGTGTGTTGGCTTCCCAGGCTGCGTAAAAATGCCTCTTTCGTGTTCCCTGTCCCCTGTCTTCTGCTACACTCGCTGCAACTCGCCTCCATGCTCTTCAAAGCCCTCAGCGCGGCTGTTTACGGCATCGACGCCAACCTCATCGAAGTCGAGGTCGACTATAGCGGCGTGGCTTGCGATCAGGATCACTTCCACACCGTGGGCCTGCCCGACGCTGCGGTGCGCGAGAGCCGCGACCGTGTCCGCGCCGCCATCAAGAACTCCGGCTACCTGATTCCGCCCACCTTCATCACCATCAACCTGGCGCCGGCCGACATCAAAAAGGAAGGCGCGGGCTTTGACCTGCCCATCGCCGTCGGCATTCTGGGAGCATACGGCGCGCTGAAGGCCGACGACCTGAGCCGATTCCTGCTGGTGGGCGAGTTGGGCCTCGACGGCGGCGTGCGCGCCGTGCCGGGCATGTTGCCCATCGCCATCCTGGCCCGCGAGAAAGGCATTCCCAACCTGATTCTGCCCGCCGCCAACGCCGCCGAGGCAGCCGTGGTGGAGGGCGTGAACGTTTATCCGGTCTCCTCGCTACTGGATGTGCTGGAGCTGCTCAACAGCGCGGTTGTGGGCGTGATTCAGCGCGAGCCATTTCATGTGGCCACCGAGGTATTGCTGAACGAGCTGCAACACTTCACCGTGGACTTCAAGGACGTGCGCGGGCAGCAGACGGCCAAGCGCGCCCTCGAGGTGGCCGCGGCCGGCAGCCACAACATTCTCATGATCGGCCCGCCCGGCTCGGGAAAAACCATGCTGGCCAAGCGGCTGCCGTCGATTTTGGCTCCGCTGACCTTCGAGGAAGCTCTCGAAACCACCAAGATTCACTC
>JBEKZR010000298.1:0-4747 GCA_049509715.1 Occallatibacter sp.
AGTACATATAGGGGCTGGGGTTGACGGTGCGCAGCGCGCGGTAGACCTGGAAGCTGTCGGTGCCCGGCTCCACGTCGAAGCGCTGCGAGATCACGGCCTGGAAGATGTCGCCGGCGGCGATGTACTCCCTGGTGCGGGCCACGGCGGCCAGATAATCCCTCTTGGCAGTGCGGTGCTTTATCTTCAGCTTGCCCTTGGCGTGCTGAGCAGCCAGCCTGGGCAGCGGCTGGGCTAGGCGTTTTTCGAGCTTGTCGAGCCGCTTCACGGCCTTGTCGTATGCAGCGGCGGGCTTGCCGCGCGATACGTCGGCCGTCGCCACCAGCCAGATCTCCTTGCGCACGTGGTCGAAGGCCAGTACCTCGTCGAAGAAGAGCAGGCAGGCGTCGGGAACGCCCAGTTCGTCTTTGGCCAGCTCCGGCAGCCGCTCGATCTGGCGCACCGCGTCATAGGCGAAGAAGCCCACCGCACCGGCGGTAAACGGCGGCAGCCCCTCCAGGCGGGCCGGCTTGTGTCCGCTGAGCGCGCGGCGCAGCACGGCGAAGATGTCGCCCTCTATCTGGACGACTTTCCTACCCTCGGTGATGGTGATCTCGCGGCCACGCGCCACAATCCGCTTGAAGGGAGCCAGACCGATGAAGGTGTAGCGGCCCAGCTTCTCGCCGCCCTCCACCGACTCCAGCAGAAAGCACTCCCGCTCCGGCCAGGCCGCGCGCAGGAATGCGGAGACCGGCGTTTCCAGGTCGGCGGCGAGGATGCGGCAGACGGGAACGAGGGTGTGCTCACGAGCGAGCGCGAGAAACTCTTTGCGGCTGGGCTGGACGGGATGAGAAGAGGCTTTCACTTCAGACCAGTGTAATTGCTCCGGAGGCTGCGCCACAGGAGAGAGGCAGGAATCCCCAACGCAGCCGGATATTTGGTAAATGTCTGTTTAATTACGCACAAGACAGTGAATTCCGCTGGATGCTAGGCCGATTCGCCATGCGAGCCATGCGCTGCCACCCGAACGGTCATCCAGCCGATGAACGCGCCCAGAAAGATTCCGGCGATTACGTCTGCCACCCAGTGGCCGTTGGTGATGACGACCGCAACGCACAGCAGAGCGGCGATCAGTATGCCAGGCGCCCTCCAGAGCGGCAGAAGGATGCAAAGCACGGAGACGATGGCAACGGAGATTGCCGCCGTTCCCGAGGGGAACGAATGCCAGTGCGGAGCGCTGTGCAGGAGACGGAATCCGTAGACGTGGTTCTGGACATAGGCCGGATCGGGCCAAGCGCGGCCAAAGATGCGCTTGAAGACAAAGCTGGCCGCAGTTGCCCACATTGCGGCCCAAGAGCAGAGCCGCGGCGTTCGCGTCCAGGAGGCAAGCGCGCGGCCAGACCAGGTCCATATCCCGCATCCGAACGCGAACAATACTGCGCAGACGACCACAAGATCGAGGGGAGCCAACGCGCGTTCCATCCAGGCCCAGGCTGCGGTGTGGCGCAGATGCGAGTCGAAGAATACGGCCACCGGGCGATCGACATACGCGATGCACACCACAACCACGATCGCCGTGGCTGCGAATGCAAGCAACCAGTTTCTGAGAGCGGCTTTGTTGCTCATGGTCTGTCCGAGCTTCGTCAACGTCAAAGCATGCAGGCTTACATCCCCAACTATAACCAAACCGGCACTGGAATCCTCTCCGGAACTTTGCGCAGGCGAGCTCCACAAGACGGAGAAAACGCCGTCTCGTCTATTATTTGTGAAGGGGCGCATTTCCGCGAAGATCGGCGGGAGGGCATCCCAAAGGAATGGGAGAGGCACATGGCAGGTAATACCCCCAGTGTCACTTTGGACCAGGAGATCAACCCCTGGGAGGCGCAAAGCGCGCGCTTTGACTTTGCGGCGCGCAAACTGAATCTGGAGGCGGGTCTGTGGAAGATGCTCAGCACCCCCTCGCGCGAGATCATCGTCCACTTTCCCGTAACCCTGGATAGCGGCCAGATCGAGATGTTCACCGGCTTTCGGGTGCAACACTCCATCGCCCGTGGTCCCTGCAAGGGGGGCATCCGCTATGCGCCGGACGTGACCCTGGACGAGGTGCGGGCGCTGGCCAGTTGGATGACCTGGAAGTGCGCGGTGGTCAACATCCCCTTCGGCGGCGCCAAGGGCGGCGTGATCTGCGATCCGAAAAAGATGAGCCAGGGTGAGCTGGAGCGGATGACCCGCCGGTATACCTCGGAGATCATCGACTTCATCGGGCCGGAAAAGGACGTACCCGCGCCCGACATGAACACCAACGAGCAGACCATGGCCTGGATCATGGACACCTACTCGATGCACATGGGGCATACGGTGACCAGCGTGGTGACCGGCAAGCCGCTGAACATCGGCGGCTCGCGCGGCCGGATTGAGGCTACCGGGCGCGGCGTGCGGGTGGTGTGCGACGAGAGCCTGCGCTATCTGAACCTGCCCATCGACGGCTGCCGGGTGGTGATTCAGGGCTTCGGCAACGTGGGGTCGAACGCGGCCCGGCTGATGATGGAGCACGGCTACAAGATCGTGGGCATCGCCGAGCGGGATGGCGGCCTGGCGAACCCCAACGGCATCGACATCAACCAGTTGATCGAGTACAAGTATCGCAACGACACCATCCTGGGCTTTCGCGGCGCCGAGGCCACGCCCAGCGAAGAGCTGCTGGAGTCGGAGTGCGAAATCCTCATCCCCGCGGCCACCGAGAACGTGATTACCAGCCGCAACGCCGACGCCATCAAGGCGCGCATCGTCGTCGAGGGCGCCAACGGGCCGACTACCGCCGTGGCCGACGAGATCCTGGCCGACAAGCGCATCTTCATCGTGCCCGACATCCTGGCCAACGCCGGCGGCGTCACCGCCAGCTATTTCGAGTGGGTGCAGGACCGCCAGGGCTATTTCTGGAAGGAAGCCATCGTCAACGAGCAACTGGAAACCATCCTGCGCGACAGCTTCGACGACGTGGTGCGCTACGCCGAGGCCCACAACGTGAACAACCGCATCGCCGCCTATATGCTGGCCATCGACCGCGTGGCCTTCACCATCAAGCAAAGGGGCATCTACGCCTGAACAGCCTGCCTCGCCGCCATGAACGGCGCCCCAGACGGAAGCGGGATGGGTTTCAAACCCATCCCGCTTTTTATTTGGATCGGACATAACCGAACCTGCACTCCAGCCCTCTAATAGGTGGAAGTTTGAAACCGAGGGAGGTCGCCCATGTGGAGAAAAGTCATGAAACGGCTTCTTGTCGTGATGTTTTTTGCAGCATCCGCATTTGCCCAGGCTCTGCCTGCTGGTCTTCCTGCGGCCTGCGGCCCGGAGAATGTCACCTTCAAAGTGAAGCTGGACGAAACCCAACACACGGTGGAGCAGCCCGAAGCGGGGAAGGCGCGGGTTTACCTCATCCAGGACAAGGGCATAGATATGCCCATGGATTTTATTTTCCCGGTTGCCAATATCGGACTGGACGGAGCATGGCTGGGCGCGAACTGGAACAACTCCTATTTCAACGTGTCCGTGGAGCCGGGAGAACATCATCTTTGTGCGTACATGCAGTCCGGTTATGGGGGTCTCGTAGGACTCTTGCATTTCACGGCGGAGGCGGGAAAGGTTTATTACTTCAATGCGCGAATCATTGAAAGGCAGTACGGGCTAAACTTGTTTTTTGATCCGGTTGACAGCGATCAGGCCAGGTATCAGATTGCGACCTTCCCGCTAAGTATTTCGACGCCGCAGACGCCGAAGAAGCCGAAGAAGTAAGGTGCGGACGGGTTACCGCGCAGACGCCGCAAGGGCGCTCGACAACCAAAGCGGGATGGGCCACCTACTCATCCCGCTTTGGTTTCCATGCGCTGTATGTGCCGGGCCGCTTGCCGGTGCGATAATGGAGCCAAGCCTCAACCATTTGTCCCGGCATGACCCAAGACCCATGAACCTGCCCAACTCCATCACGATGAGCCGGATTCTCATGATCCCGCTGCTGCTGTGGATTCTGACGCCGCATTTTCCCTGGCATGCGCATGGCGCGCAGGAGATTACGGCCTCGGTGCTCTTCGTGCTGGCCTCGATCACCGACGGCCTGGACGGCTACCTGGCCCGCAAGCGCAAGCAGATCACGACCATGGGCATGTTGCTGGACCCCATCGCCGACAAGGTCATGGTGACCGCGGCTCTGATCGCCCTGGTAGCCTACAACCCCCAGGTGGTCAAGGTCTGGATCGTGGTGGTCATCATCGGCAGGGAGTTCCTGATCTCCGGATTGCGCTCCATCGCTTCCTCAGAGGGTTTCACCATCGAGGCCAGCGAGCTGGGCAAGCTTAAGACGGTCATCCAGATCGTCTGCGTGGTTTCCGCCATTCTGGCGCACGGCTGGTATCAGTGGCAGTTCGGCGTGCTCATCGTTCCGGTGAAGTGGATCGCCATCGCCGCCATCTACTTTACGGTGCTGGTTTCCGTCATCTCCGCGATTGACTACTTCGTGGGCTTCTGGAAAAAGATCGACCATGCCAGCAAGGACCGCCGCAAGGCATTCGTGCTTACGCGCCGCAAGAGCGCGAGCACGCCTTGAGCCAATCGAGCGGTTCCAGAGGCAAAAGAGCCCCGGCCAAGGCTGGGGCTTTTTCGTGGGATGGTTGCGTTGGGCCTGCTATTACGCCAGGGCCGCAACCGGTTCCGGAATGCGGATGACCGGGGCGGCAAGGGGCATGGGCGCCTGGGCCGGAACGGCTGCCGGCTG
>JBEKZR010000299.1:0-4729 GCA_049509715.1 Occallatibacter sp.
ACAGGTAGTTCGAGGCTGTGGAGATGACCTTGGCAAAGACCGCGCCCAACAGCAGCGCGCCCATGAATGCGGGCAGCCCGTGGCGTGCCGTGTAGGGGATGATCTCGTATGGCTGGCGGGCTACCTCTCCGGTTGGATAGAGCGCGGAGCCGAAGACGGCGATGGCCACGATCAGCGTCTCCAGCAACAATGTGCCCAGAATCCACCCCACGACAGAGATGCGCGCGTCCCGCTCGGATCTTGCTGAGAAGAACTTCTGATACATCACCTGGTTGCCGAGCATGAGCAGCAGGACTGGCACCAGGAACTCGAGCGCGCGGACCAGGGTGAGGTTGCCCAGCACCTGGAAGTGGGAAGCAGGCAGCGCGGAGTGCAGCCCGGCCCATCCGCCAGCCTTGAAAAACAGCATAGGCGCGGCGATGATGCAGATGACGGTGACCAGCGAGCCGATGGCCACGTCCATATAGGCCACGGAAGACATGCCGGCCAAAGCCGTGGTGACAATGACGAAGGCAGCGATGATGTAGGCGCCCAGCTCCGGCGTGACTGCGTCCGGAAAAATGAGGTACAGCACGTTGCCGCCGCCCTTGAACTGGTAGCTGGTGATCCCGACATAGGCGAAGAGGATGGCGATGGTGCCCAGCACCCGCGCCGTCTGGTTGTAGCGGACTTCGAGCAGGTCCGGCAGCGTGAATTGCGCGAATTTGCGGGCGCGGGGCGCGATGAAGTAGATCAGCAGCAGGCCGAGCCAGCCGCCGGCCGGCTGCCAGAGCGCGGCAAAGCCGTTCTTGTAGGCGTTCTCAGCTCCGGCAAATAGCGATCCGGCGCCGATCCAGGAGGTGAGCAGCGTCAGCACCAGCACCGCCGCCGGCAGCGACCGGCCGGCCACCAGGTAGTCGGCCTTGGTCTTCACCTGGGAGGTGCGATAGACAGCAACCGCCAGCAACGAAACGACAATGACGGCCAGAACGGCTACATAAAGTTGGGACATTTGCGGGGTTCCTCGCTGGCGTTTCCCGGGTTCCCGTCAGTGTACCGGATGGAGGAGGCAGCCGGCACAGGCCGGCATTCGACCGCCGGTCATTTGACCGCCATCCGGCGAGTTGATAAACTGTATACGCGGGGTGGAGCAGCCCGGTAGCTCGTTGGGCTCATAACCCAAAGGTCGCTGGTTCAAATCCAGCCCCCGCAACCAAAAACTTCAAGATTCTAAACGGCTTCCGAATATGACGGAGGCCGTTTCCACATTGAACGGGAACTTGGGCAAATCCTGGACAAGGAATTCTTTGCCAAGAAGTGCTCCAAGCTCTCAATCACTCTCCTCGATTGCGTCCGCACATGAAGATCGATGCTTTCTTTCCCATGGCTGTGCCTAACGGCTGCCGCCAACTTCAAACCCAAGCGACCTTGTCCTGCTGTTCGATATCGGACAGTCCATGCCATAAGCGGCCAACAGCGTAGATTTCTGTAACCGCAATCCTTCTCTAAGTATTTTATTTTCAATGCCGAAGGCCGATTGCCCTTTGGCACGGGAAATGCTTCTGTAATGGCCGATGGATATCGCACGCCCAGACTTATTGCAAAAGAGGAAGCGCCGTTTTGTGGCGTATGTCGCCGCCGCGCTGGTTGTGCTGGCGGTGGGAGTGGTGGCCGTAATGCGGCTCAAACCGGCAGCGCCCACGGTGGATCGCTCGACCATCTGGCCGGATACGGTCAAGCGCGGGCCGATGATCCGCCAGGTGCGCGGATCAACCGGCTCGCTGGTTCCGCGCGAAGACTCGATCGAACTCATTCCCGCACAAACCGACGCAACCGTCGTCCGCATTCGAGTTTTGCCCGGGACCAAGGTCACTCCGGATACCGTTCTGATGGACCTGGCCGATCCTCAACTTCAGCAGGAGTTGCTCAACGCGCAGTTGGGGCTAAAAGCCGCACAGGCCGATTACAGAAGCCTTCAGGCCACGCTCGAAAGCACGCTGATGGATAAGAAAACTTCGGCCGCCCAGGTGAACTCCGACTATACCCAGGACCAGTTGCAGGCGCAAACCGACAAGGCCCTCTATGATCTGGGCGTCATCTCCGGCCTGGCCTACAGCAAATCCAAGAGCACAGCCGACCAGTTGACCGCCCAGCACACGCTCAGCCAGGACCAGCTCGATGTGAACCAGAAGGCCATCGCTGTCCAGCTTGCTTCGCAACAGACCAAGATCGACCAGGCCAAGGCCCTGCTCGACCTCTATCAAAAGCAGACGCAGGCGCTTCAGGTCAGGGCCGGAATCTCCGGTGTGGTCGCACCGCTTGCCACCCCGTTGCAGGTGGGCCAGCACGTCACCGCGGGAACCTCGGTGGCCGAGGTCATACAGCTCGACAAGCTCAAGGCCGCTCTACAGATCGCCGAAACCCAGGCGCGCGACATCCAAATCGGCCAACCCGCCTCCATCGACACGCACAACGGCATCATTCCCGGCCACGTTACCAGAATCGATCCTTCCGTCGTGAACGGAACGCGCACGGTGGACGTAATGCTGGATGGACCGCTCCCTCCAGGCGCGGTTCCGCAGTTGAGCGTGGATGGGACCATCGATCTGGAGCGCATGACGGATGTGCTCTATGTAGGCCGCCCTGCGCTGGGCAACGAAAACTCCACGCTGAGCCTGTTCAAGATCGATCCCGACGGCAAGGGCGCCACGCGCGTGCCGGTCAAGGTCGGCCGCGCCTCGGTCAACAGCATTCAGGTGCTCGAAGGTTTGAAGGAAGGCGACACGGTGATTCTCTCCGATATGTCGCGTTGGGACAACGTGGACCGCATCCGGCTGGAGTGAAGACAGTGGTCAGTGAACAGTGGTCAGTGGTCGGCAAGACGGAGATCATTGGTCAACTATCACTGATAACTGATGGCAGGTAACTGACAACCGATCACTGACACGAGGGGGACAGAATGGCATCGAACGGCACACTGATTGAAATTGAGGACCTGACCAAGATCTTCTACACCGACGAAGTGGAGACCCACGCGCTCTCCGGAGTTCATCTCACCATCTCGCGGGGCGAGTATGTGGCCATGTCCGGCCCGTCGGGATGCGGCAAATCCACATTGCTCTCCATCCTGGGCCTGCTCGACACGCCCACCGCCGGCAGATACCTGCTCAACGGCAACCCGGTCGAGAACCTGAGCTTCGGCGACCGCTCGCGCATTCGCAATCAGGAGATTGGCTTCATCTTCCAGAGCTTCAACCTCATCGGCGATCTCACCGTCGAGGAGAATGTCGAACTGCCCCTGACTTATCGCGCCGGGATGCCCTCGGCGGAGCGTAAGAAGCGCGTCAGGGAAGCCCTGGAGCGGGTGAACATGGCGCACCGCATGAGGCATTATCCGGCGCAGCTCTCAGGCGGCCAGCAGCAGCGCGTAGCCGTGGCCCGCGCCCTGGCCGGCTCACCGTCCATTCTGCTGGCCGACGAGCCCACCGGCAACCTGGACTCCAAGAACGGCGAGGCGGTGATGCATCTGCTCACTGACCTGCACCGCGAGGGCTCGACCATCTGCATGGTGACGCACGATCCACGCTTCGCCAAGCACGCCCAGCGCGAAGTGCACCTCTTCGACGGCAAAGTCGTCTCGGAGCAGGAGTTGAAGAAGCTGGAAGCGGAAGTCGAGGCGTAGCCATGCTGCTTCAGGATCTGCGCTACGCGCTGCGCCAATTGCGCAAGTCGCCGGGATTCACTTTCGTTGCCATCATCACGCTGGCGTTAGGGCTGACCGTCAACGCCACCATCTTCTTCCTGATCAACGACCTGTTTCTGCGGCCCTTGCCGGCAGCGGACCCTGGACGGTTGGTGGTGATCGCGCAGACGACCACTCAGATGCCGTTATTGATTCCTTTTTCGTGTCAGGATTTTCTGGACTTTCAGCGCTCTGTCGAGGGAGACGGCCACGAAGTTCCAGAGATGGCGCGGGCTTTTTCCGGAATCATGACCTATCTGGAATCGGCAGTGCAGATGAGCCGCCAGGGCGAAGCCACCGAAAGAACCTATGTGCATATGGTCAGCGGCAATTACTTTGCGGTGCTGGGCGCGCAGCCAATGATGGGACGGCTCTTCCTGCCCAATGAGGGGCGCACTCCAGGCGAGGATGCCATTATCGTTCTCACCTACGACACTTGGAAGAACCGCTTTGCCGCCGATCCGCATATCGTCGGCCGACTGGTGAAGATCGACGGCCTGCCGTTTACCGTAGTGGGCGTGACTCAGCCCAAGTTTGTGGGCGCGCAGTGGGGCAAGGCGTTGAGCGGATTTGTACCGATGACGATGCTGCCGCTAATGAATCCCGAAGGTAACGAAGTGCTCACCAATCGCGGCCACACAACGGTCTACATGATGGGCCGCTTGCAACCGGGCGCAAGCCTTGCGCAGGCCCGCGCCGCGGTTGGCCTGATGATGGCGCGAATCATGAAGGATTACGGCCCGCAGCATCCGCAGGGAGCATCGGCCACGGTGATCAGCGAATCGATGAGCCGGCCCGCGCCCCTTGTGGCCAACTTCATGCCGCTGGTTGTAGGCGCGCTGATGATCCTGGCGCTGTTGGTGCTGGGCATCACGGTGGCGAATATGGCCAACCTGCTCTATGCGCGCGCCGCCGATCGCGAGCATGAATTGGCGATTCGCGGCGCTCTGGGAGCGTCGCGTTGGAGGCTGCTGCGCCAGTTGCTCGCCGAGAGCACGCTGCTGGCCC
>JBEKZR010000003.1:0-29677 GCA_049509715.1 Occallatibacter sp.
CTGCCATAGCACTTGGCGCAATTCGGCCTAGCAAGCTGAACCCCGCAAGAAAATCCGCCCTATTCGACTCACCTTGCCCTGATAACCTTTTCAAGTGAAGGCAGACTAGCCTGCGGACCGCCTCCAACGCGCAAGAGCGGCTGGATGCCGGAGACAACTGACCATTGTTTTTTCAGGAACAACTCGTGCGGCGCATCTGCGTGGACATGGATGAGGTCATAGCGGACACGCTCTCTGAGCACCTGCGCCGCTACAACCAGGCCTTCGACGAGGAAGTTACCCCTGAAGACCTGGCCGGTAAGGGCATCTGGGAGGTCGCCCCTCTCGACCGCCAGCAGCAGCTTCGCGCCTTCCTTGACGCCGAAGACTTCTTTGAGGATCTGCCCGTCGTGCCCGGCGCTCACGACGTCCTCAAAGACCTCTCCGCCCGCTTTGAAATCTTCATTGCCACCCAGGCCATGGCCGTCCCCAACTCCCTCGGCCCCAAGTACCGCTGGCTCCAGCGCCATTTTCCCTTTATCCCGCCCAGCCAATACGTCTTCTGCGGCAACAAGTCCATCCTCCGCGCCGGCTATCTCATTGACGACCTGCCCAAGAACCTTCTCCGCTTTGAGGGCCAGGGCCTCCTCTACACCGCCCCCCACAACCTCGCCGCCACCGGCTTCGTCCGCGTCGATAACTGGCCCCAGGTCGCCGGCTACTTCGCCGCGGTCAGTGATTGACACCCGCAGCCGAACGATAATTGCTTCATCGATGCGCACACTGGAAGGGACTAGAGAAAATCAGGATAGAGACATCCAGTCAATCCAAACACCGCTTGCGATGCTGTGGTATGATGCGCCCGGAGGATTTTATGAAACGAATCCCGTTTTTCGCCATATTCGTTCTGGCCTTCATCCTGGCCTCCGCGCACAAGGCATTTGCGATGGCGCAGATCACCATGGTCAACAGGTCCCCGTTGACGTTGAACCTCTACATCAGTGACGACAATGGGCTGACCTTTTACTTCGGTTGCGGCCCGGTGCTGCCCATGGGTCAATTTACCAATAGCGCCGGTATGTTCTGCACATCCAGCGTCAAGCCGGGTATTCATATATTGGAAGCGAAAGAGGGCGATAAAGTCATCGCGCGCCAGGGCAATTTCAAAATCGAGGATGGCGCTTCCCCGGCCTGGACGGTCGATATTCCCGGCCCGCCCAAACCAGAAGGAGATGTCACCATTACCGGCGAGTATCTGGGAACGGATAGTAACGGCTCGCACTATGGGGCGCGTTACTACCTCAGCAGCACGGTGAATGACTTCACCTGTTCGGTAATGACTGTTATTACGCAGTTGAATCTTACCGGCAGCGTTAAGAGTCCGGTTCAGTTAGGTCCTAACCAGAAGAATGTCTTTATTGGAGAGTTCAGAGCCATTCGTCAAGGTGAGCATTGGACGGCCAGTGTCACTCGCGAGAAGCTTACGCGCGGAGCCTGCCCTCGCCAATGAGAAAGAAATCAACATGGCGGCAATTCGCGGCAAACTGATGGGCCGGGCAGATGTCACGGCAGCACTAGCCAGCAGTGAACCCGGCTGGGATTCCGCGACATGGTCCGAGGTCGGTGTCACCTTTCCCCCAAGGTTTGGCTTTGACGGAAAAGGGCGCTCCCACTTTGGCTAGTGGTAAACTTGCCGCAAGCGTCAGGAGATCGCCAAGATGGTCTGCCGTGCATGTGGCAAAGAATCCGCAGAGGATTTCAAGTTTTGCCCGCACTGTGGAAAGGCCTTTCTTACCGTACCCCCAGTGATTGATTTCACATCGGTCCTGACCGCGGTAGCTGTTCTCGCCATCAACCCGAGAGCGCTGCAAGCCCAGGTACCAACGGACGGGATCAGTCCGGCACTTCTACTGGTCAAGGCAAACGCTGGCGATGCAGTGTTGCAAGAGTTTGTGGGAGGAGGATCTGCTGTCACGCCGGTTGAGAATTCCCCATCTGCTACACATTGTCGGATGACATGGTGGATAAAGTGCCTGCAAAGCGGAACGCTCAGTTGAGGGAAGGAGAACGATAGTGGATCGATTCTTAGAGATCGCAGGGTTGATCACCCGTTGGTTTATGGCGGCTCTTGCTTGTTGGTGGTTCTTTTGGTTCATTACTTTGATTGGTGCTTCATCAGATAATGCTCAATACTTGGCCGGTACAGCCCTCATGAAGGCGATTATCTGTGGAGGGGCGGCGGGCATCTGGTTCTATAAGGCCAGAACGGCGAAGGCAGCGAAGAGCCTCAGGGAGTATTCGCTTAGGTCTCAGCAGCCGGTCCCGACAGTGTCACCGAGAGTGATTCCAGCGCTCGAACCGCACCAAGATACCCAGCTAGCAGCAGTCGTAAATGCGCCCCAGAAAGCCAGCGAGCCCCAAGGGACCACCAAAATGATCTGCGGTGGCTGTGGCAAGGAATCAGCCGACGAGTTCAACTTTTGTCCACACTGTGGAAAGGCATTGGTCCTTAGACCTTCCGTGATTGAATCCCCGAGTCCTTCGCCGGAAGACCAACCGGTGGCAGATGCTCCGACCGATGAATCTGAGCCGATTAGAGACGGAGTGGCCGGAACAGCGATCAGATTCGGCACTTTGGTATTTGGGGCATTCTCTGCTATCAGTCTGCTGGTATCAATAGTCAAGGGGGTTGTTCCAATCTATCTTCTGGAGGCCGCTGGATGGGCCGGGGTCGCGTGGTATTGGCAAGGGAAAAAGACACATAGTGATTTCGCGAAGGCCATTGTGATTGTTCTTGCTGTCTTGGTGGCCCTTGGTGAGGTCCTCCAGATCGGCTCAGAATTTAAGTCAGAGTCTAAGCAGACTCTCGCGGGCACACCCAATCCCTTTGACAGCGCTTTTGTAAGCCAATCCCCCAGCACATACCAGAGTCCGCCTGCGCCGACTGGGGCGGCCACGCAGCAGGACAAAGGGCCGATTCTGAAGCAGAAGATTCGTGCGCCGGCCACACTCCTGGTGATGTGCGACCTCGCTTGCACTTGGAAGCTGGACGGCGAGGCAAAAGGCCGCATCGACGCTGGGGGCTCGGCTAAGGCAAAAGTCGAGTTTGGCCAGCACGAAGTAGTCGGGACGACGGAGGATGGCCTGGACAAAGTGGAAAGCGATATTGAGGTTAAGGATGCTGGGCAATCCATCCTCCACGTCGTACTCAAGCCGGTTCGGGACACACGCCTCCAGGCCGAACAGGAGGCACGGGCCAGAGTCGAAAAAGAGGTGCGAGACAAGGCTGAGCAGGAGGCGAGAGACAACGCCGCGCAGGAAGAGCGGGAGAAGGAACTGGAACGTCAGGCGCAGGAACAGGCCGCGCTGGTTGAGCCCACACGCAAGTACAACGAGGGGGTAACACTCTACAACCAGAAGCGTTACAAGGAGGCCGCTCCGCTGCTCATGAGCGCCTGTGACGGTGGAGTGGCGGCGGGTTGCGCAACTCTGGGAGGTCTCTACGACAGCGGACATGGCGTATCCCAGAACTATACGCAGGCGCGCTCCCTTTACGAGAGGGCCTGCGAAGGCGGGGAAATGGTCGCCTGCAACAACCTTGGATGGCTCTACGACAAGGGACACGGCGTGCCCCGGAACTACGCGCAGGCGCGCTTCTATTACGAGAGGGCCTGTGACAGCGGAGAGATGAGCAGTTGCAATAACCTCGCCTTCCTCTACTATTACGGCCGCGGCGTCCCCGCAGATTACACCAAGGCACGAGCCCTCCTGACGAAGGCATGCGAAGGCGGCGAAGAAGCCGCGTGCGAGGGCCTGCGCATGCAGCAGTGAGGCGGGTGCATACCGGCAGGGAAGATGACAGGGGTGCCTCCCAGTCTCGCTGAAGAGTACCCGCTCAACGACAAGGCACAGGGCAGATGCCCATCCATCCCGTGATACCCCGCCCTGTCGGTCATTTCGGGAGGTGTGGGTTGTGCACAAGGTCCCAAGGGGTCACGAAACCGATGGGGTCCTCCACAATATCGCCATTTTCCGTGATGACAATCGCATATAGCCTGGTGGAATCGTGGTGGATGGAGTTCCTAAAGGCATCGGTTGCATCAAAAATCGTCTTTTTGGCACCCAAGATTTTGAGGCCGCCTTGGGGCTCGAGTGCGATGACGTCGCCGATTGTCGCCGAGTCAACAGGGATCTGATTGCCCTTAACATTGTCGGCGAGCCACCAGGTAATCCCCTCCACGGTGAGCACGCCTAATCTCCCATCGACGCCCCTCACTACGACCTGCGAAAAGTCGTACTTTCTCATGAAGTCGAGAACTGTGGATACGGCATCGCCTGGGGAAAAGCAGCGCACCTGCCTCCCGAATGCCGGTATTAGAGGCGTCGGCTCGATGACCTCGTGAGCAACCCGCTTGAACTTCGACAGGGCTTGGGGCGAGGGCATTGCAACGATGTGCGGTGGATAGCCCTCGCCATGAACAATGGCGTTGCGAAGCTTCGCAAACTGCCCTAAGGCGTTTGCGTTTGCCCGCACCGCAGCGTTATCAGCCGAAGCAACCTCGACTAGCCTCTCGAAACGCGTATACGAAGCCCGGTTAACTAGCCGCGAAAGGAATTCCTCGACCTGATTGAAAAGTTGAATGAACTCTTCGGCCCTATCCATAGCTTCTTTCTCTTTCCTACCAGAAGATTGCAGACGGGCTGGCGAGCTGGCCCCATCTCGATGTCCAACACTGTCGCCCATTTCCTGTCTACTTGGTGACCGGTTCCCCAATTGGCGAGGATATAACTGATCAAAGGCTCCTGTCACGATGGGATTTGTTCCGCGAAGTCGGCATATCGGAAGTGAAAACGTGGGGGAATTTACGCACTGCCGTATAGACCCCTGAAACGCCCCTCCATGGTCCGATTCGAGGACCCTCCGGAGCACCCCGGCCCGGGAACCGGAGCCCCGGACAGAACGGCAATCTGTACCCGAAACATGCACAAATTGGGCCGCAATACGTGCGCAAAAAGTGCACGAAAAGGGGCCAATAAGGGCCTAATAAGGGCTTATTTTGCGTACTTTTATATTGTTTTGGAGACTTCCAGGGCCTACTTTTACGGTAGGATGACGACTTGCAAGGCGGCTTTTCCGCAAATTGGCGTCCAAACAGCCTCTTTGTCGGCCTCTAGACCGACTAATCTGTCCGCCCACAGGCCGACTTTCAACTTCCAACTGACCACTGTTCACTGTCCACTGACCACTGATCTCTGACCCCTGCTGATCGTGCCATGAAGAGTGCACTCTTCCCAGCTTTGTGGCAGACTGAAAGCAGTTGTGGAGGGTCCGCCTTGAAGAATGTCAAGCTCCTCGTCTCGGCCGCCGCGGTGGCCCTTGCCGCCGTGCTGGCCTTGAGCGCCTGCCAGGCCCGCTCCGCCTCCCGAGACATCTATCCCGATCCGGCGCAGGCCAAGGCAGACATCGCCGCCGCCCTCAAGACCGCCGCCGCGACCCACAAGCGCATCCTGCTCGACTTTGGCGGCAACTGGTGCGGCGACTGTCTGGTGCTGGACCTCTACTTCCACGACCCCGCGAACCGGCCCATCCTCGAAGCCAACTTCGTCCTCGTCCACGTCAACATTGGGCACATGGACGCCAACCTGGACATCGCCGAAAAGTACCAGATTCCTCTCCGCCGGGGCGTGCCCGCGCTGGCCGTCCTCAGCGAGAAGGGGACGCTGCTCTACAGCCAGAAAGGCGGCGAGTTCGAAGCCATGCGCAATATGGAGTCCTCGGCCGTGACCAGCTTCCTGGTGCAATGGAAGCCCGTCAGGGAAGGCTGCTCGGCCGTGATGGTGAACTGCTGAAGCCGGAGATTCGCTGCCCGGCCGAGCATCTGCCTCAGCTGATCGGCGCCAGGTGCTTGGTCTTCTGGTAGGTGTAAACGATGCGGTGGGCGACGGTGATGGTGGAGAGCACGGCCAGCACCCACAGCACCGGAGCCATCACCCCCCAGTGGTTGAACAACGCGCCCAGAATCACCAGCACGATCCGCTCGGGCCGCTCCATGAAGCCTACTTTGCACTGGCCGATGAGGGCTTCGGCGCGGGCGCGCGTGTAGCTGACCATCAGCGAAGTGACCATCACGAAGGCCACCAGCACCACGTAGCGGAACCGGTTGATCCGGCCGTAGTAGACCAACAGGCCGAAGAACAGCACCACGTCGGAGTAGCGGTCGATCACCGAGTCCAGGAACGACCCGAAGACGGTGACCTGGTTGTTGCGCCGTGCCACGCGGCCGTCCAGCATATCGAAGATGCCGGCGCCGAAGATCACCACGCCTGCATAGAAGAACATCCAGTCGGCGTCAGCGGCGTTGGCGTGGCCGAACAGAAAAGCGGCCACGATGTTGATACTCAGGCCGATGAAGGTGAGCACGTTAGGGGAGATGCGGGTGAGCGCCATGCCGTAAACGATGCGGTCGAGAAGCCAGCCGCAGGCGCGGCCAAAAGCGCTGGTCCAGGTCATTCCTTGTCTTCCTTACTGGTGTTTTGTGCCGGTCACGGCGTCGTCTTCGCTCTCGCCTTCGCCCGCTTCATCGTGAATGGTGGTCAGTTTCAGAATCTCAAGCTCGCGCTTGCCGTTCGGCGTGACGATGGTGGCCGTGTCGCCCACCCGCCTGCCCACCAGCCCGCGGCCGATCGGCGAGGTGGTCGAGATCAGCCCCTTCGACACGTCCGACTCCTCGCTGGTCACCAGGCGGTAAACGATCTCCTCGTCCTTGGTCGAGTCGTACACCACCACCGTGGAACCGAAGCCAGCCTTGTTCCTGGGAATGTTGGACAGGTTCACCAGCGACAGCTCGGCCATGCGCCTCTTCAACTGGCCCAGGCGCGCGTTCACGAAATCCTGCCGCTGCCTGGCCATGTGATATTCGGCATTCTCCGACAGATCTCCCATGGCCACGGCCTTCTTGATCTCGGCGGGAAGCTCGTGGCTGAGCTCGTGCTCAAGAAGCTTGATTTCGTCGAGAATCTTCTTTTTGATGTGCTCGGGCATCCAGGATCCATGGCGGGGAGCGGGATTGCTCCATCGCGGGAGATGAAATAACTTAACTTCTCATTATACGCGGGGGGAAAGAAGCATCTACAGGCTGCTCTTCCCGTCCAGAAACGACTGCAGAATCAGCGTGGCGGCCACCTGGTCCACAACCCTCCGGTGCTGCTGGCGGGCATGGCCGGCCTCATACAGAATCTGGTGGGCCTCGCGGGTGGTCAGCCGCTCATCCCACAGATGAATGGGCAGGCCGGTCAGCTCGCCCAGTTCGGCGGCAAAGGCCTGGGTTTTGACGGTCTGGGGGCTCACCTCGCCGGAGAGGTGCAGCGGATTCCCCACCACGATGCCCGCCACGCCAAACCGCCGGCAAAGCCGCCCCAGCGAGCGCAAATCCTCCCGCCGGTTGCGCCTCCGCTCCAGCGTGAGCACCGGCTGCGCCGTCAGCCCCAGCTCGTCCGACACAGCCACCCCGATGTGGCGGCTGCCTACATCGAGACCGAGATAGCGGAGATGAGTGGCGGCTTCCAGTATTCAACTCCTGGCCTTGATCTTAAAGCCCCTCGTCGCGGAAGAAATGCCAGCCCCGCCGTTTTTCGCCCGATACAATCATAGGTAGGGAGTCCCGCAGGGGACTTTTCGCGTCTCTTAATCACGATGAAGGGTTGACAGCAAAGAAATGGTGCGCCGTAGACCGGGAAGCAGAAAGAAGAAGAGTTCTGGCGCGGCGGGAACCTTGCGGGTGCTGTTTTTCGTAATGCTTGCAGCGGCAGGCGCGGCGGCCTGGCTGGTCCTGGAGCCGTTCGGGCCAGAGCAGGAGACGTTTGTCGAGCTGGCGCCGGGCTCTTCCACGGTGCGGATAGGTCGGCAACTGGAAGCGGCGGGCGTGGTGCGCAGCCAGTACATCTTTGATCTGGTGCGTTTGTGGAAATGGGGAACGCTGCGGGCCGGCGAGTATCGTTTCGATCACCCGGCCCCGGTGGCCGAGGTCTATGCGCGGATTGTGCGCGGCGACGTTTTCACCAAAACGGTGACCATTCCCGAGGGCGCGAGCATCTTTGACATTGCCGCCCGTCTGGAACAGGCGGGATTTGGCGCCAGACAGGATTTTCTGGATGCGGCGGTGAAGCAGGCGAGGCTGGTGGCCGATCTGGACCCCAAGGCAAGGAGCCTGGAGGGCTACCTGTTTCCGGACACTTATTATTTTGCCCGCAAGGCGAGCCCGGCGCAGATTGCCGCCGCGATGGTGCGGCGCTTCCGCGCGGTGGCCGGCCAACTGGGATTGAAGGAGAACGTGCACGCAGTGGTGACCATGGCTTCGCTGGTGGAGAGGGAAACGGCAGTGGACGCGGAGCGGCCGCTGGTGGCCGGCGTCTTCGCGAACCGGCTGGCCAAAAAAATGCCGCTGATGACCGACCCCGCCGTCATCTACGGGCTGGAGCTTGAGGGCCGCTGGCGGGGCGCGATCTACCAGAGCGATTTGAGCCGCGATACCGCTTACAACACCTATCTGCACACCGGTCTGCCGCCGGGTCCGGTGGCCAACCCCGGCGCAAGGTCGTTGCGCGCGGCCATGGAGCCTGCGAAAACTGATTATCTCTATTTCGTGGCCGCCGGGGACAATCCCCAGGGCCGCTCGCTCTTTGCCCGCACCATGGACGAGCATGATCGCAACGTCTCCGGCTACCGTCACGCCGTGAAGAAGGCGGGCAGCCAATGAACGCTCGCCTGCGACCCATTGCCGCCGGAGCCCTGTTTCTTCCGCTCCTGCTTTCCGGTTGCTCGCTTTTTCCTACCACGCGCAAGTTGCCCGTGCCCAAGGCGCCGTCGATTACCCAGACCGTCGCGCCGGAGGACCTGGTTGCTCGCCTCAATCAGCGTTGGAGCGCGCTCGAAAGCCTGACTGCCACCGTCGAGATTCAGGCCAGCGAAATCAAGCGCAAGGAAGGCATAGCCAAGGGGTCGCCCACTTTTCGCGGTCATATCCTGATGCGCAAGCCCGGGATGCTGCGCGTGCTGGGATTTTATCTCGGCATGAAAGCCTTCGACACGGCCAGCAACGGCAAGGACTTCACGCTGTATATGCCAACCAAAAACAAGGCAGTCAAGGGATCCAACGCGCTGAAGAAGAAGTCGGTCAATCCGTTCGAGAACCTGCGCCCCGGATTCTTCTTTGATGCCCTGGCTGTGAGGGGGCTGGAGCCGGACGATCTGTATTCAGTCACAGCGGATACCGTCACCGTGGAGGACGCGGCCAAGAAACATCTGTACTTGGTGCCGGAATACATCCTGAACATCTCGCGCCGCAAACCCGGCAGCCAGGAGCTGGCGCCGGTGCGCGTGGTGTACTTCCATCGCGACGACCTCCAGCCTTACCAACAGGATTTATACGACAGCGAGGGCAACCTGGAGACCCAGGTTTTCTATTCGGCGTACCAGGATTTCGGTTCCAGCAAGTATCCTTTCAAGGTCACCATCAAGCGCCCGCTTGAGGAACTGGAAATCGTTCTTTCCGTCGAGGATGTGAAGGAGAACCAGGCGCTTACGGACGACCAGTTCGTGGTGAAGCTTCCCGATGGGACCGAGATTCAGAACCTGGAATAGTGGAGCCGGCAGCCCAGCCTGGATATGGGGACTTATCGCCTGGTGTAGATCTGAAACGGAGCCCAATAAAATGGCATGCGAAACCTGCTCTGCGAATGCAGCAAGGTAAGTTTGGCGCGGCGGAGCGCGGCCGCGGGAGTCTGGCCGTCTTCAAGGCCCTGGTAGAGTGAATCCATCAGGCGCGGCGTCGAGTCGTCGCTCACCTCCCACAATGCGCCGATGACGCTGTGCGCGCCGGCGCGCAGAAATGCCCAGGAAAGGCCCACCAGTCCTTCTCCCGCATAGGTGCGCGTGCCGCTGCCATAGCAGGCGGAGATGGTGACCAGCCGGGCATCGATGGGGTGCCGCATGATGTCGCGGGCGTAGAGCTTGAAGGAGTCCTCGCCGGCCGTAGAGCTGGAGAGGATGATGGCCGAATCCAGGGGGTCGGTGCGGCTGGCGACGGCATGAGAGACAAAATGAATATAGGAATACTGTGCCGGATTGCTGGTGAGATAGGCTGCGGGACTGGCTTGTTGTCCCGCGAACACGGCCACATGGTGTGCGCCGAAGTGCCTTTCAATCCGGGTCATCTCGAACCCGAACAAGGGGAGGCTGGGATAGTCCTGACTGGGCGACACCGGGTCGCCGAGCAGGAGCAGGTTTCGGTCGGCGGCCCGGGCAGGTTTGGCCGCGGCCAGCAGGTCCAATGACGGGGCAGAGAGCAGGGTTGCGTCGTCGATCCAGTAATGCATGTCTGGACTGCGATCTGGACTCCGGCCAACTTCCGGAACTGGGCCGGGAACCAGCAGCGTTTCAAAGTTCAGTTGGCTCAGCGCTCCATCGGCCAGGATCATGACCGGTGTGTTGGGGCGGATGAGCTTCGCGGCCGGAGCTACAAGCAACTGATACAGCGCCTGCCCATCCTCATTGCCGGTTTCCAGAGGGTCCCGCATATCCAGAAGAGCCTTGCGGTAGCGCTGGACACGGGCAACAATCTCTCCCTGCGCGGGAAGCGGAAACAGCGCAATCCTCACCGACGTGATGGCCCACAGGTAGGACTGCTTCTCGCCGAGCCAGTAGAAGAGCAGCGTCGCGCCGGCCTTTCGGGCGATCTGGCGGGGGTTCAGAACCGCTGACTGAAAGGAGGTCTTGCCTGGGTCCACGCCCAGGCCTTGCGTCAGCGTCCGGGCGCGGTTCTGGTCGGCTATCGCCAGGGCCTCATCGCTCCTGCCTTGTTCGACCAGGAAGTGGATGTAGTCGTCGTAGATCGGTGCGGCGTTGGCGGCAAACGGAAGACGAGAGTCTTCGTGTTTGAGCTCGGCCCGCGCCGACTCGAAGGTGGCCAGCGTGGTTTTGTACATCCGTTCCGCGGCTTTGGTATTGCCTTGCCGCTCGTATAGCCTGGCCAACTCATCCCCGGCGCTCAGCCGAGAGGAAGTTGGATTTGCCGGGTTGCTTTGTATCTCACGATAGAGCGTCTCCGCCTGCCGGTCCTGGCGCCGTGCGGCTGCCAGCATTCCCTGCGTCAGCATCACAGACGCGCTCAGGCGAATGCTGCCCTCGCTCTCCATGGGAGTTACCTGGTCGAGATAGGCGCTTGCTTCCTCCAGCTTTCCGGTTTCGACCGAAACCAGGGCCAGGTCTTCCAGCAAGTTCACAATGTCTTCTTTGCTGTCGATCTGCTTTGCCAGAGAAAGCGCGTGACGATAGGACTGCGTAGAACGGGTCAAATCACCAGTATCTTGGTATACGGATGCAGCATTACTAATCCATTTGAGTTCATCGCGGATATCCCCGAGCCTTGCTGCGCTCTTTTCCGCTTCAAGAAATAGTTCCAGCGCTTTTTCGTCATCTCCCAACTGGTAATAGGCCCAGCCGAGATTGCCTGAGGACATTTGCGCAAGATTCTCCGCGCTCAGTTCCACGGCAACCCGATGAGCGGACCTCGACCAGTCCACCGCTTCGTCATAGCGATCGGCCTGAAGCGCGGCGAAGCCCAGGTTCAAGGATGCGGTTGCCTCCAAGAAACGGTCATGATGGGCCTGAGCAAAGGCAACGGTGGCGAGATAGTACCGCCGCGCCAAGGCAGATTGTCCTTGCCTGATGGCCAAGGTGCCACGCGCCCGAAGCACAGCGCCGCAGGCCATATAATCTTCTCCCTTGCACAAGCCATCGGCCTGTGTAAGTCTTTGATCCGCAGTGGACAACTGCTGCTGGTGTGTAAAAATCACGCCTTCAAGCGACAATTTCCGGATGTTTTCTTCAGGATTGTTGGAAGCGGGTAACGTAGCGAGGATGCGCAGTGCATCGTCAGACATTCCGCGCACCACCATGGCTTCGGCTTCCAGCAGTTGGAATTTCGAGGCCACCGCGGGATCGGCAATCTGGAATTGTCTGTATCCTAGCTCAGCTTCCTGCTGGCTATCAGCCAGCCAGCCATGTTCGAGGAGTTTCCAGGCATGGTCATACGCAGCCTGAGCACCGCCAGCACGTGTGTCTTGCAAAGGAATCAACAGCAATAGTACGAGCAACCACACGCAGGGAAAAACCCGGCGCAGGAAACTGCGCCACGCGCCGCCAAACCACTTCCGGGTGCCCGCCAGACCCGAAGCATTATCCATTGTCCAGCGCGAATTCGGGGGAATCGTTCGCGCTATGGATAGGTTGTTCCGTTGGATCCGCCATTGCCGATAGGAATTTCCCCGTCGATGGCGCAGCCCAGCTTGAGATCGACCATCGTCAGGTTCACGGTGGTCTTCTTGGAGACGTCCGTCTTCTGGATAAAGTCCTCGTGCGTCACGGTCACCTTGGCCAGGGTTATGACGCCAAAGCCGGGAACCATGATCACATTGCCCGAGGACTGCCCAGGGTAGAGACCAGCCGCCTGGTTGACCAACGAGCATTCGATCACCTCCCGGTTCTTCTCGCGTGGAGTATGTCGATTGTACCGTTCGGCCAGTTGTGCGGGAAGATTTTTGCGCTTGCGGATACTATCGTACTGACTGGAGACGCGGCTCAGAACGCCGGGGTCTTTGGTGTAGGGCGCATCGTCTGCCGGCTTCTCGCCCAGGATATTCATGTCCCACTCCAACTCGACCCGGTGCCCGGCAATGCGCAGATTTTCAAAGCGCGTGCCCAGGAAGGAGACCGATGGCACGTAGCCCGCCAGCGGATGCTCGGTGATGATCTGGCCCACGACGCGGTCGGCCGTCAGCACCTCCAGCACGTTGAGGTTTTCTATCACAGTGGTGACAAGGGTAGTCCAGCCCTGTCCCGGCTTGGTGCTGCGGTTGCCGGCCACCTGGCTATGCCCCGCGCGGAAGGAGAAGACCCCTTCCAACCGGTAGCCGGTGGAGTGCTGGGCCCTGTATATGCCCGCCGCGTTCAGTAGCACGTGCGCCTGGGTTGGAATCTTCTGAACCAGGGGCAGGCGCAGGTCGCCCTCTAGTATTTTTGCTTCGGCATTGAATGTGTGTGTTCTTTCGGTTGCTCCGGACATAGCAGTACCTACTCTCCTTGGCGTTTTCTGGGTTGTTTGAGACAGTCACTCAGGACCCAGCCGCAGGGGGAATTGGCTGCTCCTCTGGCAATTTTCCGGAACCGGAATCCGGCCTGTTCTAATGCTCAATCATTGTAGCGGATATTGAAGCCGCGGCGATCAATTGCAATAATTTCGCCGTTCCTTGCGATGCCGGAAACCGCCAGGGCTCGCATCGCCTGCGGACTCTCCAGGTGCTGCTCCATCCGGCTTTGATGGGTCTTCAACTGGTTCAGCTTTTGTTCCAGGGACTGCAACCGGCGGCGGCCGTCGGCCAGCCAGCGCGGATCGCGCTCGAATCGCAGGTACCGGTTCCAGGTCTCCACGGCGTTCATCGCCTGGCCGCGATCCTCCATGGCCACGGCCTCGTTGAACAGCACCACCGGGTCGTCGGGGGCCAGTTCGTCGGCGTGGCGCAGGTATTCCAGAGCCGTCGAGCGATCGTTTTCGCTGCCCGTCGCGACTCCGCGCTGGAAGTAAGCGGCCGCATCATCCACCAGCAGGCTGGAAGTGACCGGTCCGGCGGTCAACAGGCGGTCGAGAATAGCGATGGCTGGATCGAATTTCTCTTCCAGTACGTCAGCCCGGGCTTCAAGTTGGAGCCAGTGCCGGTCCTCGGGCGCGTTCTCCAACTGGCGTTCAATGCGGGCGCGCGCATCCAGCAGCTGGGCCGGTTCCCGGCCCGCTGCGCTGCCGCGGAGATGCGTCTCCGGGGTCACTTCAGCGAAGTCCGCGCCGGGCATGCGCAACTCGAAGGTGCGGGAATGAGTGTAGGCCTCGGCCAGCAGCCGCTCAGGGGAATTTGCGTGCTGCCACCACCCGGCGAGCGCGACGCCCATGACCAGGGATGCCGCCAGGCCGACCCCCGCCCACAGGTAAAACTGCGGCGCCTGCTGCCGAATCGGGCGGATCTGGGCGCGGCGCGGGGTGCGGGCAAGCTCGGCAGCCAGGTTGTGTTGCCAATCGCGGGATGCTGAAGCCAGTCTGCCAACCTCGGCGGCCTCTTCCGGCGTGGCGTCCGCGGCCAGCATGCGCAGGCGCGCCGCGCAGGTGCGGCAAAGGGCCGCATGTGCCAGTAACGCATTCACTTGCGCCGGGCGTGCTTCCTCGCTGAGCAGTTGGGGCCACTCGCCCAACTCAGGACAATCGCCTTCCACGCCCAACATCCGCGGGCTCGCCAGGTCGTCATGCAGTCTCTCGGCCATGGACCATCTCCCTTCCATCAACTCCTCAAGTGCCTTGGCTAAGGCATCATCAGGAAGATCCGATGGGTATCTCGGGTTGTGATCTGTATTCATCTCTGCACTCTATCTAACGGGATTCCGCGTAACCTTCCTTTCACGAAACTTTTTTTGGCGCTAGCCGGATTCAGCCTGCTCTTCCGGCTTTCGCCGTTCCACCTCTCCGCGCAGCCACTTGGCCACGCGCCGCAACGCGCTCTCCACGCCCTTGGCCGTCAGTCCGGCGCCTGACAGGCGGGCTATCTCCTCCGCCGTGAGCCCTTGCCGGTAGTAGAGCCAGAACAAGGCGCGGTCGCGTTCCCCGATCACCTCTGGCGCCGAGCGCAGTTTCTGGTCAAGCTGGGCATGGAGCACGGATCGCTGCATCTGCGCCGGCTGGTGGTCGCTCGCCGCGGGCATTGAAGCAGCCTCCTCGACCAGCGGCATCGTTACCACCTTGCCGCCCCTCTTCTCCGAGTACTGGCGCCGGAAGTAATCGTTGGCCACCGAGGCGGACACCATCCGCAGCAGGCCCAGGAAGGAATCCTCTCCGCGCGGCTCGAAATCCCGCAGGATGCGGCGCTCCTGCTCGCACAGTTTGAGGAAGACCTCCTGCACGATGTCCTCCACCGTTGCCGGCGATGCGGCGCTCACCCACATCCGCGAGACGCGCAGCGCCACCAGCGAGGCCAGAGGGGTGCAGCGGCGCAGAAATTCCTCCCATTCCGCAGCTTCCGCGGAGTGGGCGCAGGCCTTGGCGAGATCGTTGACCGAGGTGCGAAATACGTTCATTGCGTGGTACACCAGTTTACCGCAAGGGTGCGGCAATAGTTGCTTCTTTATCAATTCAATTGGCGCCGCGGGTAGCCTACGCGCTGCGGCCAGTTTGCAGCCTGTGCTGGGGCCTTCTAACACTACCTGGGCGGCGGCGACGGGAGCCAGTTTTTCTCAGTTCAAGGAATGAGGAGCGACGGATACCGGGTGTATCCTAGCGACGATTGACGAGGAAATGGGGGAATTTGGCCCCGTTCCTTTGGGTTGCGGCGAAATCCGGGGTCCCCGGCGAGCGATTTATGCTCGCTGGGGTGAAGTGACGGGTCTTTGTCGCTGGGGTGAAGTGACAGGTCCTTGTCGCTGGGGTGGCACGCCATCCGCCCAGGTAACGTTACAAGCCCCCGGTATCCCGGCAAGCGTTCACAACCATTTTCTGAGGAGCCCGGCATGGAAACCAACCTCCGCCCTCTCACTCTCGGCGAGATTCTGGACCGCACCGCCCAGCTTTACCGCTCGAACTTTGTCCTCTTTGCAGGCATCTTTGCCGTGTATGCCGGAGCCTTGCTGGTGATGGGTCTGCTGCAGATCGGACTGGGTGTGTTGCTGAATGCTCAGCACATGGCCGGGGCCTTGGTATGGATGACCGTGATCGCCGTAGGGGTTGAAGTGCTGCTTATATGCCTCCTTTTTGGAGCGGCCACAGCCGCCATCAGCCGCGCCGTGGCCTGGGTCCACCTCGGCGAACCGGCCACCATCCGCGGTGCCTACCAGAGCATAATGCCCCGCCTGGGCCGCTACCTGTGGCTGATGACCATCACCGCCTTCAGGGTCTATGCGCCTATCGTTCTGCTTTACGCCGGATTTCTCGGAATGATCGCCTTCTACGGCGGCTTCAAAGGCGTTGGAACCAACACAGGCGCAGCCGCCCAGCATGCTGCCGCGGCTAACCCGCAGGCTTTGCTGGTGCTCGGCATCGTTTCCATAGCCTTCGTCCTGCTCATCATCCCCGTCGGCATCTACACCATATTGATGAGCCTGCGTTACTCCCTGGCAATTCCGGCCTGCGTGGTGGAGAACATGAAAGCCCGCACGGCGATCCGCCGCAGCATCGAACTGGCCAAAGGGTCGTGGGGACGCATCTTCCTGCTGGCGTTGCTGGTCGGCATCATCAAGCTGGGGCTGGTCGCCGTCACCCAGTTTTTCATCTTTGTTGCGGCCTTCAAGCACTCCGGCCAGCCGCCGGGGCCGGGTCTTTCAGCGCTTTCGCAAATCATTAGCTTCTTCACCAACTCCTTCCTGGGGCCGATTTGGGCCACTGGCATCACGCTTTTCTACTACGACCAGCGAGTGCGCAAGGAGGGCTTTGACATCGAGTGGATGATGCAGGCCGCCGGACTGACCGTGCCTACGCATGTGGCAGAGCCGGTCGCCGCTTCCGAGCCAGCTTCCGCCGTTATCGAACCCGGGCTGGCTTTGGATGCACACTTCGAGCCGCCGCCGCCCACGCCGGAGGACCCAGGGAGCGCGCATGAATGAGCCCTTGCGCCCCATGACTCTGGGCGAAATCCTCGACCGGACCTTTCAGATTTACCGGGCAAAGTTTTGGGTCTTCGCCGGGATTGCTGCGGTTCCCGCGCTCGTGATGCTTGGCATTAATCTTGCTGACGTCTTCTGGTTGCATGTGCATTCGATCATTAGCCCGTCACCGAAAAGCGCAACTCTCTGGAATTCTGTTATCTGGCTTGCTTATTTTCACGTCTCAGCCTTCCTGGGCCTTTTGATCTCTGTGGCACATGTGCATGTAACCTCGAGGACATCTTCAGGGGAAAAGAGCTCGATTCCCATCGCGTTCCAGTTCGCCGGAGCGCGATGGCGAAGCTATCTGTGGATCGCAGTTCTCAAGTTTTCTGCGGGATTACTGGTCCCCGAAATTCTGTTTGTAGTGCTGATTTTCGGGGAGGCCGCCATTGCGATTTTTGCTGGCGCGTTCACCGGCAATCGAGAATCAGCGGTATCCTCCGCCCTACTCATGTCTGCGTTTCCTGCTATTGCCGGTTGCGCTCTATTCGCCTGGCTAGGCGGCCGCCTAGCGCTAGCTATTCCAGCAGCCGCCCTCGAAGAACTTGCTGGAATTAAGGCCTTGCGACGCAGCTGGCTTTTGAGCAAAGGCAGCTGTACCCGCATCATTCTCACATGGGCAGTGATATTTTTCTGCTCGTGGATACTGATGACCGGCGCTCAGAGGACCTTGCGATGGATATTCTTCTATCTCTATCGGGGGCATCTTCTCGGATCACTGTCCCAACATCTTTATCTGCCGACATCCTATCTTCTGTACGCCATAATTTCCGTTTTGACAGGCCCCATTTACCCCATCGCCCTCACCCTCTTCTACTATGATCAGCGCATACGCCGCGAAGGCTACGACATCGAGAGGATGATGGAAGCCGCTGGACTCAACGCGCCCTTGATCCCGCCCGCCACAGACGGCTTAACCGCGTCCGGCTCGGAGGAGGCGCAGCCGTGACGCTTCGGTTTGTCTTCGCAGGCGCTGTGCTGGCCGCCGTCCTGGCCGCGGCGCAGGCCCGCGCTGACACTCCCGTTGCTCCCGCCCCGCCCGTTCAACCTGCCAGCCGCTCGCATGATGCCTCGCTGGACGAGTACCGCACCCACCTGCAGGCGCTCGCCGCCCTGGTGGAGGCCTGCGCCAGGGCGCGGGACACAAAAACCTGCGACCCCGCCCTGGTTGGGCCTGACGATCGCGTGCCTCTCGGCGATGCCGCCCATGCCGAGCGTCGGCTGGTGCGCTACGGATGGCTGCGCATGCTGCTTTCCCAAGCCCAGGACAAAGATGAGCCCACGCCGAAGCCCGTCCCCGGCGCAAAGGGCGCACCGGCCGAGGAGAGCGTTCTGACGCCCCAGCGCACCACGACGGAGCTGTTGCAGGACGCCGGGACGCGCCTGGCCCACGACCTCGCCCAGATCAGCACCCAGGCTGCGGTCTTGCCAAGCCACGCCCAGGAACGCGAGACGATGACGCAGGTGCTCGCCGGCAAAGACTTCCGCAACCTGGAAGGGCTTACGGTGCGCGAAGCGGCTCTTGAAAGATTTCAGCAACAGCTCAATCTGTTCTTCAAAAGCGCCGCAAAACTTGTCTCCCGCTCGGCGTGGGTGGGCCGCGTGATCGTGTGGGGATTCATTCTGGCCGTCTGCGTGGGGCTGGCGTGGGGGCTGCTGCAACTGGAGCGCCGCTGGCGCATCCGGCTGGTGCCGGAGGGCTCGTTTCCAGCTGGAGCCGCCTCGGCCCGCGACTGGCAACGTTGGCTGGAGGACGCGCGCAACGCCGCCGCCGCTGGCCAGTGGCGTGAAGCAATTCATTTCGTTTACTGGTCCGCCATCGCGCGCCTCGAATCCCGGCGCATGTGGCCGGCAGACCGCGCCCGCACTCCCCGCGAGTATCTTGCCCTGGTGTCCCCAGATGATCCGCGCAAGGCGGGCCTGGCCACGCTGACCGGCAGCTTCGAGCGCGTCTGGTACGGCGGCCGCGCGGCCGCAGAGGGCGACTACCGGAAGGCTGAGCAACTTGCCGCTGCGCTGATCTCAGGAAGCGGAGCCCCGGTTACTGGTATTGGGGGAGGCGGCGCGCAATGAAGTTTCTCTCCTCCCTCGACGCCAAGGATCGCCGGCTCCTGCTCTGGTGCGTGGGTATCGGATTGACGTTGGCGGCGCTGACTGGTTTCCTGACGCCCAGGGAAGAAAGCCCTGTGCCCTCAACCTATCTTTCCGGCCGGCACGGCGCCCGCGCCGCCTATGAGACCCTTCTCCGCTCCGGCTACTCTCTGCAACGCTGGGAGCGCCCGCTGAGCGAGTTGGCCGCCACGGCGGGACCGGAGACGGTAGTGATCTTCGCCGAGCCGTTTACTCGCGAAGGGAGCGACATCAAGGCGGTGCGCGCGATTCTGGAGCGCGGGGGCCGTGTGCTCTCCACCGGCTTCTGGGGCGGCTACATTCTGCCCGGCCAGGCCAGCCACACGCAGGATGAGTTCAACTTTGCCGCCTGCCAGCTCGAGCCCGAGGGGCTCGATGCTCTCTCCAGTTCAGGCGAGGCGTGGATGGTCTCCGAAGCCACTTGGGCTGTCGGCAACCCCGCGCACCGCGTCGAATATAGTTGTGCCGGGCTGCCGGCGGTCGTCGAGTACGACTGGGGCAGGGGCCACGCGGTATGGTGGGCCAGTTCCACGCCCCTTGAAAACGGCTCGCTCGCCCGCGCCCGCAATCTCGACCTCTTTCTCAACTCGCTCGGGCCGCGCGAGGGCCATCGCTTCTACTGGGACGAGTCGCTGCACGGGGAGATCCGCTCTATTTGGAGCTACGCCGCCGGGCCGTCGCTGACCCTGCTTTGGATCGGTCTGCCGGTTTTGGGGCTGCTCGTGGTATTCAGCTTCAGCCGGCGCAGCGGTCCTGTGCGCGATCTTCCCTCCCCGGCTCGGGCCACGCCCATCGAGTTTCTCGATGCGCTGGGCTCCCTCTATCGCAATGCCGGAGCCGCATCGACAGCCGTCTCGATTGCCTGGGAGCGGTTTCGCCGCCATACGTTGCAGTCCGCCGCGGCGGACGGCCTGCGAGGCGCCCCAATGGGCTCGGCTGATCTGGCTGCGATGATTCGCCGCCGCTTTCCTGGGGCCGACGCCAGCCTGGAAACCGATCTGGCCGCCTGCGAAGAAGCCGCGTGGGGTGAGACCATCAACCCCCGCCAGGCGCTCAAACTGATTCAAACGCTGCATGGGCACGCCGAAAAGTTGAAAGAAGCCGCCAGGCCGGACGCTAAAAGCAGCGGCTCTGCGTGAAGAGATAGAGGAGGAGTATGAAGAGACTGTCATTTGTGTTTTCTCTGGTTGTGATCCTCGCGGCCAATACGGGCAACGCTCCTCTTGGAGCGCAAACTGCCGCGCCTCAGAATCCCGCTCAAGTGACGGAGAAGCTGTCGCCTCCCGTGAAGAGCAGTTACATACATGCAGAGCGCGACTGGAATGTTCTGATCTCGAAATTACACACAACTCAACCACCTTCAGATGAGCAAATCAAGTCATTTGCAATGGCGATGATCGGAAATAATTGGGGTGCGCATTCCGTAGAAGACGGCGTTTGCAGTGCCGGTTTTTTCAAGATCGCGGGGAGTAATGGTTATAACCTTGTCGCATCGTTTGATGTCAACGGGCGGCGTTTCTGTAACGACGTTGAAGTGATTCATTTCGGAGCGAACAGACTCACGACGCAGTCGATATTTGCGTTGGAGGTTGATGACGTGAAGGATATCGTCCGTGACCTCGGCAAGAATGGAAAGAACGAGCTTGTCATTCCAGGCGAACTCTCTGAATATGCGGGCGCGAGGTGTACCGGGGCTTGGGACCGAATCTATAGTTTGCAGTCGGGCTCTCTTGTCGACCGAAGCGCCGCCTTCAAAGATTTTTATAAGGAGCTTCTCGTTTCACTGAACGCTGAGATGCAACAAGCGAAAGCGAAGAAGTATGAAAACTATCACGATGCCGACGCTGTCATTTGTATTCAAATGGAGTCTGACAAAATCAAACGTTTTCTCGGCATCTCTCCGAATGCTGGCGAGAACAAAGCAATTGCTTGGATTAAAAGCGGTGACGATTATTTACGCAACAGAGGATTTGCTGTGCTTGCCGATATAGGAGATCAGCAGTCCTTAGCGGTTCTCCAGCGTTATGTCAAGGACTCCGACCATGAAGTTGCCGAAGAAGCGGAGTTAACGCTGCGGAGTCTTGCAATCTACTGGATCAAAAGCGGAGACGAATACTGGCGTCGCAAGGGATTTGCTCTGCTTATTGAGATTGGAGATCAGCGGTCCATAGCAACCATCAAGCAATTTGCCGATAACTCCGACCCTGATATTGCAAGAGATGCGAAGTCAGCACTGAACGAGATCAAAAAGTAAGCAGTGAGTGAGTATTACGTTCTCACTGAATTCGGCCGCACTGGCCAGTATCAGGAAAGAAAAACCATGGTTTTAGCCACTCAATCTGAGAAGATTCAATACAATCAGCAGGAAAGGGCTTCATGAGCCAGGAAACCAATCAATTTCAAGATGCAAACCAAAACGCCAAAAGCCCGGAGGGCTTGCGCGCAACCAGCCAACTCATCGCCCACGCCCGCCGGGAGCTGGGCCGCGTCATCGCCGGCCAGGGTCAAGTGATCGAGGAGGTGCTGATCGCCGTCCTCTGCCAGGGCCATGCTCTGCTTGAAGGCGTGCCGGGCATTGCCAAGACGCTGATCGTCAAAGCCCTGGGCCGGCTGTTGGGCCTCGGCTTCCAGCGCGTGCAGGCCACCCCCGACCTGATGCCCGCCGACATTCTCGGCACCACCATCCTGCGCCCCGGTTCGGAGAGCTTCAGCTTCCACCCCGGACCCGTCTTCACTGACCTGCTGCTGGTGGACGAGATCAACCGCATGCCGCCGCGCACCCAGGCCGCGCTCCTCGAATGCATGGAGGAGCGGCAGGTCACCAGCGACGGCGTGCGCCGTGTACTGCCCGCCTGGTTCACCGTCTTCGCCACGCAGAATCCGGTGGATTTCGAAGGCACCTATCCCTTGCCCGAGGCGCAGTTGGACCGGTTTCTCTTGAAGATTCGCGTGGCTTACCCCTCGCAGGCCGAGGAGCTGCAGATTCTTGAGATGCACCACGCCGGCTCGGGCGCGGGACTCCTCGAAGATGCCTCCATCGCGCCCATTCCAGAAGGCCTCCTCGCGCGCGCCCGATCCGAAGTCCGCTCCATCCGCATCGAGCCGGAGCTGTATACCTACATCCTGTCGCTGGCGCTGCGCACCCGCGAGTGGCCCACGCTGCTGCTGGGCGCAAGCCCCCGCGCCGCCCTCAGCCTGATGCTCGTCGCTCAGGCTGCTGCCGCCTTCGACGGCCGCGATTACCTGGTTCCCGACGACGTTAAGCGTGCCGTCCAACCCGTCCTGCGCCATCGCGTCATGCTCAAGCCCGAGGCCGAACTTGAAGGTTTCGACGCCGACCGCGTCCTCGCCGACGTAGTCGCCGCCGTGCCGGTACCCCGGCAATGAGGAGATTGGCAGCCATGAACCAGAACAGGACCAAAATCGCATGGCCGGTGATTACGCTGATGTTAGATGGCGTGTTGATGATAGTCGCTTATGCTCACGATGCCCCCGATTGGGTGATCCTTGTTATCTTCTTCGGATGGTGGGTTTGGCTTTACGTCTACGCGCGTTTCTTCTATCGCGCCTGACGGCATTTTGGGAATTAGTTCATTAAGATAGGAGGCAACAGAAATGGTGATTGATTCTATTTACCTGAATCGCAGGAATTCGGGTGAAACGAAAGACTGGGTGTACTACCGCATCACAAGCGAAGGTGGAAAGGACCGCGATCCCGTGACAGTTTGCAGGGTCGAATGGCCGACGTTTAAGGATATAGACAAGATTTGGGATGAGAACGCCGCCATAGTGACTACTCCCGGTGTCACCGGCTATATACCGGCATACGAGCAGACGTGCGCCCTTATGAAGAATCGATGGGATGTAGATCACGAAACTTCGGCGCTGATCGGATTCTTATCTCGCTGAGTTAGTTAACGTCGCGATTCAAAAATCCGGTCACCGTGAATCAGCGGAGAGTATCGAACAAACCCGCGCCCTTCAATCTCTGCCACAAGCCCGTTTATCTTATCGTCCGCAGCTTTTTGTGTGTCAAAAGCAAAGTCACTCTCCACCTTTTTCGGTGGTTTACCAGCCACTCCATGAAACACCTCGACTCGAAAGCCCTTTACCTTCAATTCAGGAAAGTGTTTCCAGACAATCTGGTAAAACTCATCTCCCTTTTTGACTGCAGCGTCTGTCCGATAAAATACCCGGTTACTTTCCTTTTTCATGGCGACCTTTTATCCTTTCTTTCCGCGCTTGATCCCGTTGCATATCATCCGTTGGTTTGAGAGCCTAATATTACTATTCAGGGCAGGTCTGCTGCTGTTTCTGCAAATCGGTATACTCCACTCTGGAGGCCGCTTTGCAATAAATGTCGCGCATTGACCATGATAATTTTGCCTCCCTGTTTCCCGGCATGGCAGTCGGGTCGGCGATCTCCAGTCGTTCGCGGCAAGTTTACCATTCTCTGTGTTGGGGTAGACTCCAGTTTTCAATTCAACCCAGGGAGAAATGGAGTGGCACACCGAGCCGGATCGCGAGCGCCGGAACGGTGGGTAGGAAAAGGGTTGCGCAAATCTTCTTGACCTGGGAAGTATTCGTGGTAGTATATAGGTAGTATGAAACTGAAGACATCTATCACACTTTCATCCGACCTGCTTAAAGAGATTGACCGCAACGCCGGCTCCAGGGTGTCGCGCTCGGCCTTTATCGAAGCGGTCATGCGCGAGTATCTCAAAGAGAAGGTCCGCCGTGCCATCAACGAACGCGACCTTCAAATCCTCAACGCCAACGCCGATTACTTCAATCGCGAAATGGAAGACGTGCTTCGCTATCAGGCGCCGATTACGTCCGAATCAGAAGAGTGAGGATACATGCGCCGAGGCGAGCTTTATCGCGTGCACCAGCCGCCGGGAGATCCGAAAGAATACCGAACGTTTGCCATTGCAAGCCGCCAATCCGCAATCGATTCGCGATTTTCAACTGTGATTTGCGCGCCGGTATTCACGAACGGATACGGCGCCTCGACGCAAGTTAGCATTGGGATCGACGAGGGCATGAAGTATGATTGCTGGATTTGGTGTGATGGGCTAACCAGTATTCGAAAATCCGAGTTGAGGCAGTACGTCGGTTCCCTTTCGGGGGCAAAGCTGGCGGAGTTCAATCGCGCCCTCGCATTCGCAATTGATTTGATTTGAGTCCCCCTATGATTTCGCCCTCCCTTCATCCCGACCCGGTGAGCGCCGTTTGTGAACGGCGGCGGCGTTGGGCTTTTGGACTCACGGCGCGGAGCATCGGGCTGCTGGTGGCGGGCTTCGTGTGGCTTATTCCCGGCTTCTGGTACGGGCGGTTGGCCTACGCCATGCTGGCCTGGGACGCGGTGGTGCTGACAGCCGCGCTGCTCGACGGCTTGCGCCTGCCGCGCGCCGGACAACTGATTGCCAGCCGCTCCTGGTCCAACGCCCCGGCCCTCGACAGCGAAACGGAGATCGAGCTGACCATAGAAAATCAGGGCCAAACGATCGTCGAATGCCGCCTCGTCGACGATCTGCCGCCGGCGCTTGTGGCCCAGCCGTCTATTCACCAGCTGACCGCATTTCCTCGCGTGCCTGCCAGCCTGCGCTACCGCTTCGAACCCCAGGAGCGCGGCGACTGGGAGACTGGCTGGCTCTACGTGCGTTACCGCTCGCCGCTGGGACTGGCCGAGCGCTGGGCCAAGGCGCCCCTCACCCAGACGGTCCGCGTTTACCCCGTCCTGCGCGCCGGCGAGCAGCAGCAGATATTCCTGGCCCGCAGCCGCCAGATCGACCTGCAACTGCGCCGGGTTCAGCAGCGGGGCCTGGGCCGCGACTTCGAAAGCCTGCGTGAGTACCGCGAGGGCGACGACCTGCGCGACATCTGCTGGACAGCTACCGCGCGGCGCGGCAGCCTCATCACCCGCCAGTACCAGACCGAGCGCAGTCAGCCCGTCTGGATCGTCCTCGACTGCGGGCGGCTGATGCGCTCCCGCGTCGCCATGGCCCGCGAACTCATCCAAAAGCCCGGCCCTGCGCCCAGCAGATCCAAGCTCGACCACGCCTGCGCCACAGCCGTCGCTCTGGCCCAACTGGCGCTCTTCTCCGGTGACCGTGTGGGCTTGCTGGCCTATGGCCAAAGCATTCAACAGCGCCTGCTGCCCGGCCGCGGCGCGGCGCACCTACGCCAGTTGATCGAGTCGCTGGCCCAGGTCCATGCCGAGTCCGCCGAGGCCGACCATCTGCGCGCTACCGCAGTGCTCAACCGCCTGCAGCCCCGCCGCTCCTTGATCTTGTGGGTCACCGACCTGGCTGAGACCGCCATGCGCCCTGAAGTCATCGACGGCGCTGTCCAACTCTTGCGCCGCCACGTGCTCTTGTTTGTCGCCATGGCTCAGCCGGAGGTGGAGCTCATCGCCCAGGCCCGGCCAAAAAACGTTGAGCAGATGTTCCGCGCCGCCGCCGCGCAGGAGATGGCCGCTCGCCGCGAGCTGCTCCTCGCCCGCCTCCACGAGCAGGGCGCGCTCACCCTTGACCTCAACCCCGAGGCCCTCACTTCGTCCGTCCTCAACCAGTACCTGACCGTCAAGGAACGGGCGATGGTATAGGGGAGCCTGGAGAAATACAGGATCCCCCATGTCCCGCAGCTTCTCCCCCTCAACTGAAATCCTCCCGCCGGTTGGCTCATCTGAGAGAATGATGACAGTGAATCGAGCGCAACATTTTGTCTTCTGGCGGGCAGCCACGCCGGCGCTTCTTTCCATGCTGTCTTTAGCCGGGGCGGGAGTGGCTGCTCGCGCCCAGTCGCCCAACCCGACCTCCGCCGCCAACCCGTTTTTCGGCAGCGTGACTGCCCATCCAGCCAGCGATGAGATCCTCAAGCTCTCGTTGGATGAGGCTGTGCGCCGCGGCCTCGAGAACAATCTTGGCTTGAAGGAGGCCGAGAGCGGCGAAAAGGCGCTTCAGGGGCAAAAGAACCAGGCCCTGCAGAACTTCCTGCCCGCCATCACGGTCAGCGGCGACCTCGGCGTCCACCAGCAAAACCTGGAAGCGATGGGTTTTGGGCCGGGCGTGATCGCCGCGTTCGCGCCGCTCTTTCCCGGCGGCGTGGTGCCTCCCGGGCTCTCCGAAATCACTCGCGACGACCTGACCGAGGGACAAATCCATTACAGCCAGATGCTCTTCTCCGGCCCGGTCATCGCAGGCTACAAGGCGGCCAGCGCGGCGCAGAAAGCGGCCTGGTTCGACAAATTGTCGGCGCGCGGCGAGGTCGTCCGGCAAGTGGCCGCGGCTTATCTGCATGCCATTGCCGCCGCCAGCGAGGTGGATAACGCCAAAGCGCTGGAGGCGACCGGCCAGGTGCTGCTCAGCCAGGCCCACGCCGCCCACCAGGCCGGAACCGCGTCCAATTTGGATGAGCTGCGGGCGCGAGTCCAGCTCCAGGCCCAGCAACAGGCCCTGATCGCCGCTGAAAACAGCCTGGAGAAGGACCTGATCCTGCTCAAGCGCGAGACCGGCGTCGATCCCGGCCAGAAGATCGTGCTGACTGACCCGGCTCCCTACAACGATCTCGCCGCGCAAACCCGGGAAGAGTTGCGTGCCCTCGCCTACCGGAACCGCCAGGATTACCTGAGCCTGCAAAATCAGGCGGTCGAGTTCAAAGCCGTTCACGCCGCCTATCGCAGCGAGCGGCTGCCCAGCCTCAGCTTCGGCGGCTACTATGGCGTCAGCCAGGTCAACGGCGTCGGCTCCCACGGCAACTTTGCCGTACAGGGTACGCTCAGCCTCCCGCTCTTCCGCGAGGCCAGGCTGCGTGGCGATACTGAGACGGCCCAGGCTCAGTTATCCGCCGTAGACGCCCAACTGGCCGACCTGAGGACCAGCATCGACCAGCAGGTGCGCTCCGCTCTGCTGGACGTGGACGCCACGGCCAAATTGGTTGAGGTCGCCCGCTCCAACGTCGAGCTGGCCACTCGCGCCCTCTCCGACGAATCCGACCGCGTCAACGCCGGCGTGGACGACAATCTTCCCCTAGTCGCCGCGCAGGCCACGCTGGCCTCCGCTCAGAGCAATCTTGTCGAAAGCCTCTTCCAGTACAACCTCTCCAAGCTGGCCCTGGCCCGCGCCGCCGGCGTCATCGAGCAGCAGTACCGGGTCTATCTGGGGCGATGAGCCAGTTAGTCGCGGGCTCCATGCTTTTCAGTCGTCTCGCACCTGTCTGATGAAAAGTGGTGAGTCGCCGCCCTGCTCCCGTGTAACGTAGAGATGAGAGGCATCCCCATGCCCAGAAAGCTCAGTATCAAATACTACGTGGAGCCGGACCCGCCAGCCCTGGCCCGCCGCGCAGTCCAGTATCTCGTCGAGATGGCCGGGGAGGCCGTCGCTGGCCGTGGGCGCGCGCGCATCGCTATCAGCGGCGGCTCCACGCCCAAGGCTGCCTTCGAGTTGCTCGCCGACCCCAATCAGCCCTGGCGGTGGCGCATGCCCTGGGAGCAGCTCGACCTCTACTGGGTCGACGAGCGCGCCGTCCCTCCCGGCCACGCCGACAGCAACTACCGCATGACCCGCGAGGCCCTGCTGGACCACGTGCCGCTCAAGCCCGGGCAGATTCACCGCATCGAGGGCGAGTTGGAGCCGGAAATCGCCGCTGCTCGCTATGAGTCGGAGTTGCGGTCGAGCTTCCGCCTGGAGGGCGCCCAGAGCCCGCGCTTCGATCTCATCGCCCTGGGCATGGGTCCCGACGGCCACACCGCCTCGCTCTTCCCGCACACCCAGGCCATCCACGAAATGAGCCGCTTGGTCACGGCCAACCACGTGCCGCAGAAAGACGTCTGGCGCATCACGCTCACCTGGCCCGTCATCAACCACGCCAGTTCTGTCTTCTTCCTCATCGCCGGAGCCGATAAGGCCGAAATTTTAATGAAAGTTTTAACTGGGCCGCGCGATCCAGAGCGCATGCCAAGTCAATTGATATGGCCTTGCAGCGGTATACTTACACTTATTCTGGATCGGGCCGCAGCTGCGCTGCTACCCGCGACAGACAGGGAAGGCTGCGGGTTTTTAGAGAGGGAACGATGATTCTGGCGGGTGATGTAGGCGGCACCAAGGTCCATTTGGCGCTGTATGACTTTATCGATGGCAAACTCAAGCACACCCGAGATAAACAGTTTCCGGTAAAAGAATATTCCGGGCTGGAAGTGATCGTAAAAGAGTTTCTAAGTGCGGACAAGGTAACCGCGGCCTGTTTTGGCGTGCCGGGTCCGGTGCGCGACGGTCGTCTCCGCCTCACCAACCTGCCCTGGACGCTGGACAGCCGCGAGCTGTCCCTCGGGCTCGCCATCGACCACATCTTCCTCATCAACGACCTCGAAGCCAACGGCTACGGCATTGCCGAACTCTCCGCCGATCAGATATTCACCCTCAGCGAGGGGGACGCCGGCCGGATCGGCAACCGCGCCCTCATCGCCGCCGGAACCGGCCTGGGCGAGGGCTTTCTGGTCTGGAACGGCCGCAGTCATGTTCCCTATCCCTCCGAAGGCGGCCATGTGGACTACGCGCCCCGCAACGACGACGAGGTTGATCTGCTGCATTTTCTCACGCGGAAGTACGATGGGCGCGTCAGCTATGAGCGCGTCGTCAGCGGCATGGGCCTGACCAACATCTACGAGTTCCTGCGCCAGATCCGCGGCATGGAAGAGCCGGCCTGGCTGGCCGCGCGCATCGCCGCCGTCCCGGACCCCAACGCCGTGATCACTGAACTGGCCCTGGCCGCAAAGAGCGGGATCTGCGAGAAGGCCCTGGATATGTTCGTCTCCGCCTATGGCGCCGAGGCCGGTAATCTGGCGCTCAAGGTGCTGTCGGTCGGCGGCATCTACATCGGCGGCGGCATTGCGCCCCGCATCCTGGAGAAGCTCAAGGACGGCGCATTCATGAAAGCCTTCACCGACAAGGGACGCTTGAGCCAGTTGCTCATCAACATGCCCGTGCGCATCATCCTGGAGAGCCGCGCCGCCCTGTTGGGCGCTGCCGCCTACGCTGAAGCCCGCGCCGCAGAACTCAGCGGCATCTCCCCCCGCGCCGCGTCAGTCAAGTTCTAAAGAATCGATGATGCGAATGAGGCGGCAAACACTCCGCGGTGTCGCCAGGTTGATTCCTTCACCCCCTCGGATGTGCGCCCGGACAGGCCCGGAGCGATGTTTATTCCCCCTGGCCTATAATCCAGCCCAGGGGTAATGCTGCCTTCTTCTCTGGCCGATAGAATACCTGTAGTTGCAGTTGTGAGCGGCGACGGGCCCCGGGGGAGAATTGCACGTCGGCTTGAGAATCGAAACATTATTTGCGATTGGGGGAATCGTAACCCTGCACTTCCGGTCAACACACACGATAACCGCACACGGGGAGAAGCAGGCTGCCGTTCGCCCCCTGCGTCCCCGCTCTGTTCCTCGGCGCGCGATTGCTTTTCTTCTGCTTCCAGCTCTTTTCGCGGCCGGTCAGGCTGGTTTGAGCCCCGCGGCGCACCCCGAACCAGCAAAGAATCCTGCGGAGGGATTGCGCACTCTGACCACAGCGCGCGAAGCGCACAGCCTCAGCGATGATCAAGCCAAGCGCGGCTATCCCGTCCATCTGCGCGGGGTCGTTACCTACTTCGATCCCGACTACGGCACCGGACGTGCGGCCATCTTCATTCACGATGCCACCGGCAGCGTCTTTGTCAGTCAGACTTCCGAACTCGCAAAGGGGCTCTTTGCCGGAGCGTTGGTGGACGTGCGGGGTGTCAGTGCGCCCGGAGGCTTCGGTCCTATCGTTAGCAACCCGCAGATACGCGTTCTCGGTCGCG
>JBEKZR010000030.1:0-17005 GCA_049509715.1 Occallatibacter sp.
CTGCTGACGGAAAGCGCTTCGCCTTCGTGAATATCGCCCCCGATGCGGTCGAACTCTGGATCGGCGATGCCCAGACCGGCGAGGCGCATCCCGTGCCGGGAGCGCGTCTCAACCCCATGTTCAACGACGAGATGCGGTGGATGCCCGACCAGAAAACGCTCCTGGTCAAGCTGGTGCCTCAGGGGATGGGCGCGCCGCCCCCTGAGCCGATCGTGCCGAATGGCCCGAGCATCCAGGAGACGGGAGGCGAAAAAGGGCAGAGCAGCACCTATGAAAACCGCGACACGCTCGGCAGCAAGCACGACGAGGATCTCTTCGATTACTATGCCTCCTCGCAACTGGCCTTCGTCGATGCGGCCACCGCGGCGATCACGCCAATCGGCAAGCCGGGGAATTACGAATCGCTGGATCCCGCGCCGGATGGACTGCACATCCTGGTCACCGCGATCCACGAGCCTTACTCGTACGTCACCACGTACGATCGCTTCCCGAAGGAGGTCGAGGTCTGGGACACATCGGACCGCACAAGCATTCATGTTCATACCGTCGCTTCACTTCCACTGGCGGATCGCGTTCCCATCATGGGCGTTCCGTTAGGCCCGCGCGATTTTTCCTGGCGCGCCACCGAGCCGGCGACGCTGGTCTGGGCTGAAGCGCTGGACGGCGGCGACTGGAATGTCAATGTTCCGGCGCGCGACAAGATCATGCTTCACAAGGCGCCCTTCGACTCGCCCGCTCGCGAGATCACGCGCACCGAGCAGCGTTATGCCGGATTCTCCTGGAGCGACCAGCCGGGCATCGCTCTTTTGACCCAGTGGGATCACAACCGCCACTGGTGGCGCAGCTTCATCATCGACGTCGATAATCCGCAACAAAAGCCCCGCCTGCTTTGGGATCTCTCCACCGACGAGAGGTATGCGGACCCCGGCAATCCAGTGATGCGCCAACTGGCCAACGGCTCCTGGGTGATTCGCCAGGACGGTGATTCGATCTACCTTTCGGGAGCCGGCTCTTCGCCCGGCGGGGATCGGCCGTTCCTCGATCGGCTCGATCTCAATACGCTCAGATCCGAACGCCTGTTTCGCTGCGACAAGACCTCTTACGAGCGTTTTCTTTCCTTCACCGGGCCGGAGACGCGTACGTTTCTCACCTGGCGTCAATCGCCCGCCGACCCGCCCAATGCCTTTGCGCGAACGCTGGGAAAGCATGTCGATGCGCCCGCCGGAGAAGCGGTCTTTGCTTCAACCAGCGTCGCCATTACCCACATCCCCGATCCCACTCCGGAGGTGCGGGCGATCAAGAAGCGGCTGGTCACCTACAAGCGCGCCGACGGGCTTGACCTGTCGTTCACGCTCTATACGCCGCCCGGCTATCAGGAGGGCACGCGCGTCCCCACCATTCTTTATGCATATCCTCTCGACTATGCCGACCCTTCCAAGGCCGGCCAGGTTACCGGCTCGCAGGAAACCTTCACGCGGCTCCGCCAATACAGGCTGCTGCTCCTGGCGGGCTACGCGATCATTGACGACGCTTCGTTCCCCATCATTGGCGATCCCAAGAAGGCCTACGACACCTATTTGGAGCAGTTGGTTGCCGACGCCAAGGCCGCGGTAGACGAGGCGGTCCGGCTTGGCGTTGCCGACCCCGCTCGCATAGGAGTCACCGGGCACAGCCATGGTGCCTTGATGACTGTCAATCTGGTGGCCCATTCCGGCTTGTTCCGCGCCGGCGTCGCCACCAGCGGCTCCTATAACAAGACGCTCACGCCTTTCGGTTTCCAGAATGAGCAGCGATCGGTTTGGGAGGCGCAGGATGTGTATCTGAAAGTCTCCCCATTTTTCTCCGCGGACAAATTGAAGACGCCGCTCCTCATCGTCCACGGCGGGGAAGACGCGAATCCCGGCACTACGCCTCTGCAATCACAAAAGCTCTACGAAGCCATTCGAGGCAATGGGGGCACCGCTCGCCTGGTGATACTCCCCCACGAGCCGCATTGGTATTCTGCAATGGAGTCGAACGAGCAGCTTGTTTACGAGATGCTGCGCTGGTTTGACAAATATGTGAAGAACGCCCCCCCGCGGTAACCTCGCCTCGGAGCTTGAATGGAAAGAAGACAATCCGGCCGCTTTCCAGCGCAGGGAGCGGAGCCTTCAGACCCCTGAACGCGGGCTTGGCCGCACCCAGTCATCGCTCCGGGCGAAACGGGTTCCCCAGCCATGCCCTGGCCCTGGGGGGCGCCCGGGCACCCACTTCGCCGATGGGATGGAAACCGAACAGTCCGCGGCGCATCTTTCCCCGCTGCTCGTTGACGTTTCCCACCCTTCCTTCGTCCAAACTCCATCCGCGCCCGAAATTCGATGGCAGGGTTGCCGGGCGCCGGATTTGGCCGCGCCGGAGACGGGATGGCCTCGAAAAATGTGCTGTTTTGCCCGGTCTCCGGCCAAAACTAGGCACAACCTACCCTGGGCTTTTACAATGCATCAGGGACCTGTCCCAACCCAGCACTGCTGTGGAACTAGCAAACTTGGCGGCACACGCCTGACCAGGATGAAGGAATCGCATGAAGTTTACGAAATTCGGCAAGGCACTTCTCATGAGCGCCCTCTCTGCTGGCGTCGTCCTCAGCTTTACGTCTTGCAATCAGAGTTATACGGTCGCCTATTTGTATGTGACGGGTACAGTGACGGCTCAGTCCTCCGGCGAAGGCATTATCACGGGCATCCAGATTGATCACAATACCGGCAAGATGTCCGCAGTCCGTGGAACGCCCGTCTCCTCCGGAGGCGCCAACCCGGTTCGCGCCGTCCTGCTCGAGACTAGCCGCTTCCTGTATGTCCTCAACCGCGGCGCAACCGCTTCGGGCAGCGCCGACTGCACCACGGCGGACCCCTGCAAGAACTCGAATATCACTTTGTTCACGGTCGGCGGCAACGGCGTCCTCACTGCGCAGCAGACCTTCTTCACCCAGGGCATCAACCCTTTCCGCATGATCGCCGACACCTCAGGAAGCCACCTGTACGTGCTTGACCACGATGCGCCCGACAGCGCAGCTTACTCTGGCGTCACGCCCACGGCGGCCAACCCCAACAGTTGCATGTTGGCGCTGGGGAACTCGGCCACATCCTGCGGCGACATTACGGCTTTCTCGGTCAACCAGAATACGGGGCGACTGCAGCTCATCGTCAATGCCCCGGTTACCGCGGCAAACGGCTCGGCCCTGCTCTACTTCCCGGTGCCGGCCAATCCCGTCGACTTCGCCCAGGCTGCTGGAAACCTTCTCACGCTGAGCGGAACTCCAGCCGCCAGCTACCCGTATACCGGGGGTGCCTCGGTTTTCCCATACACCTACAGCGCCGTAAACGGACAGTTGACCATCAATCAGAACAGCTCCCAGCCGCTGGGCATCGCGCAGGGCACGGCCCTCGTATACGCCTCCGGAGTCGTCTACGTACTTGATAACGAACCCATCACCGTCAACTTTAACGACGTCGTCACGACCTCCTCAAGCCAGATCCTCCCCTTCGTCGTGGGCAGCAACGGCGCACTGGCGGCAGAGCCCGGCGGAATCATTCCCGATGACCCCACTCTCTCCAATCCGATTTATTTGATAGTGGAGTCCAAGGGCAAGTTCGTCTACGTGGCCAACCAGGGGAACAACACCCAAGGGGCCAACGCGCAGAGCGGCATCGCCGGCTATTTCATAACCACCAGCCCTGCTTACCAACTCAGCTTCATCCCCGATGAACCCTTCGGCTCCGGTGCCGGCCCGCAGTGTCTGGTGGAAGATCCTTCGAGCCAGTTCATCTACTCGGCCGACTTCAATGATTCGTCCGTTACCGGCCGGGTGGTTGACCCGAACTCGGGTGTGCTCAACAATTTGCGCGTGACGAATACCTATGCGCTCCAAGGCCCGGCCACATGGTGCCTGGTTGACGGGCGTACTAACTAGAGCGGCGCCGAGTACAGTTGTAACGGGTGCGGGCGTCAGCCGGCTGGCCGACTCCCGCACCGGGTTTTCGCCCAGAATCCGGAATGACCGGATTCTTCTTCAAACGTAGACGGATGCCGGGCGCGGCTTTTCCTGGATGCCCTGGGATTCGATTCCAAAATCTGTTTTTTTTCGGACCGGGATTCCGGCCCGCTGACGAAAGATGCGCATGAAGTTCAACAAATCGAGCCAGTTGCTTTTAGTTTCCGCGGCCAGCCTCCTGGCGGCTGGGCTTCTGACCGCCTGCGGCACACTCACCGTGGACTTTGTCTTCGTGGCCAGTTCCAAGGCCGCGGGAACCAATAACTACGGCGAGATCGACGTTTTCGAGATCAACTCGGAGTCCGGCTTTATGCGTCAGATTCCTACCTCGCCCTTTCCTTCCGGCGGACGCGACCCCGTGGCCGAAGCCGTCTCCTCCGACAATACCAACCTGTATGTGGTCAACCAGGACGACAACTCCATCGTCCAGTTCATCATCGGCAACGACGGCAAGCTCTATCCGCAGCATACGGTGAATACGCCGGGAATCTACCCCCTGGCAGTCGCCGTGAGCGGATCGAACCTGTTTGTTGTCGATACCTACCAGCCGCTGCCGATCTGCTCCAACGCGGACCCCTGCTCGGGATCGGTGGCCGTCTTTCCCATTACCGCCACCGCCACATCCCCACCCAGCGACGCGCTGGGATCGCCGCTCGCCAACGGAAGCCTGAACTACTGGCCTTTGAGCCTGCCCGGCAAGCCCAACGACATCATCGTGCCCACGGCCATCAACGTCCTGGCCTCCGGCGCCCGCCTCTACGTGACCGCCTATGACTCGACCGTAACGCCCTACGCCGGTTATGTCTTCGGCTTCTCGGTCGCCTCAGGCGGCGCGCTCACTCCGCTGAACGGTGGCGTGCCCTTTGCCGCGGGAACCCAGCCTTCCGCCATCGCCAGTGACTCCACCAGCAGCTACGTCTACGTCACCGACTTCGCAAACGGAAACGTCCACGGCTACTCAGTTGCTTCAGGCGTCTTGAGCGAGTTGAGCGGCAGCCCGTTCCCGGCCGGAAATCGGCCCTCCGCGATTGTTGTCGATCCCTTGTACCCTTATGTCTACGTAGCTAACTCCTTGGACTCGACGGTTACGGCCTATTCCATGAGCAGCGGCGAGCTGACCAGTCTCGGCGCCTACGCAACAGGCTCGCAACCGGTGGCCATCGGCATTGATCCTTCGACCAATCACTTCCTTTACACCGCCAACTATCTTGGCAACGGGGTTGTCGGCACCGTCTCGGGCTTTCAGTTGAGTCCCACCGCCGGAACGCTCGTGAATTCGCAGAACTCCCCCTACACGGCCAACGCCCTGCCGACTGCACTCGCCGCGATTCCGCATAACGGCACTGGGGGCGGCATTCAGAAGTAAGTGCCGTTGCAGCCCTGGCCACACCATGTAGCAACACCCCGTACCGGGCTTTTATAATACATACGGGGCAACCTAACCAGTTTTCTTTGGGCTTCAACTTGATGGCCCACGACGAAGGACGCGCATGAAGTTCAGCAAATTGAGCCAGTTCTTTCTGGTCTCTACGATCGGCCTTCTAGTGGCCACCCTCTTGACCTCCTGCGAGATCACCACCATTGATTATGTCTTCGTGGCCAGTTCCCAGGGTTCGGGAACCGGCAGCCCCGGACAGATCGAAACCTACGATGCGGACTCGCAAACCGGCGCGCTGCGCACAGGCGGGCCGGCCGTAAACTCCGGTGGATCCAATCCAGTCGCTATGGCCGTGACCTCCGACTACCAGAGTATCTACGTCGCCAACGCGGGAAACAACTCTATAGTTCACTTCGCCATCGCCTCCAACGGCGTCCTGACGCAGAAGGACACGGTCACCGCGACCAGCATGCCCGTTGCCCTGGCAGTGAACACGGCCGGAACCTACCTGTATGTGGTGTCTTGCGTCCCCACCAGTTCTACCGCGCTGACTTGCGCCGGCGCCGCCACGCTCTCGGCCTATTCTCTCTCCAGTGGCACCATCGGCTCCAAGGTATTGCAGCAGACCCTCAGTCTCTCCGGCATTTCCAGCGCTTACGCGAGCGATGTTCTCGTTCCAACCGGGGTCGCCGTGCTGGCCAACAACAGCACCGTTAGCGGCAACGCCGTCTTCGTCACCGCCTACGATCAATCCGCCTACAATCCCGGCGGAACTACAACCAGTACCGCAAATCCCGGCTGGGTCTTCAGCTTTGCCATCGGCTCGGGCGGCGCGCTGACCCCGGCCACGGGCAGCCCTTACATGGCCGGCGTCAAGCCCACCGCCATCACCGCCGACCCCACAAACCGCTTTGTCTATGTCACCGACTTCGCCTCCAACGAACTGATCGGCTACACGATTCAGGACGGCAGCACCCTGGATTTCATGGTCAATGGCCCCTTCAGGACCGGCAACGAGCCCCAGGCAGTGGTTGTGGACCAGCGCGGCCTCTATATTTATGTTGCCAATGCGCTGGACTCCTCGGTTTCGGCCTACAACATCACCCTGGCCACCGGCGCTCCCTCGGCCGTGGTCAACGTCATCGGCAGCCAAATCAACTCCACAGACACCACGCCGGTCGCCATTCTGGTGGACGCGGCGGTGGGCCGCTTCGTCTATACCGCCAACTACCAGGGCAACTCCGTCTCCGGCTTTAAACTAAACGCGGATTCGGGCTCGTTGGCTCCCACCCAAGCCACGCCTTACCCCACGGGGTTCCAGCCAACCGCTCTGGTATCCGTTCCCCACGGCAACCATGCGCTGCAAACAGTAACCCCCTAAGGACAGCGGCGATCCAGCGCCACAAGCCCAGCCTTCGCGGCTGGGCTTTTTGTAGCGCGCGAGGCTAGGCCCCCATCCACTTGCGCAGTAGCCGCTGCGCGGGCCTCTCGACCAGGTATCGCGCCAGCAGCGCCACGCCAATCAGCGCCGCGTAGCTGATCCAAGGGTCGAACCGGCTCAGGCCCAGCCGGTCCAGCACATGGGTGTCGTGCATCAGGTTCCACAGGTTGAAGTGCAGCAGATAGAGGCAGTAGCTGGCCTCACCCACCAGGACCAGCGGGCGCAGACCGAAGAGTGTCGCCAGCCAATTCTCTCCGGCCAACCCCAGAACGATGCAGCCGAAGAACGGCAACAGCAGGCCGTCGTGAAGAATCGGGTAGGGAGCCAGCGGCCCCAGCTCCAGAATGGCGAAGGTCCCTGCAAGGCCGGCCAGCCCCAGCGCGACGCGCAGACGGCCCGGCCGCGGCGTCAGCTCATCCAGGCCGGCCAGCAGAATACCGAAGACATAGCTGGCCAGGTGCGGCAGCGGCGTAAACTTGAGCGCCTGCAGCCACGGACCCCAACTCCACCGGTCGGGATGCGGAATGCCGTCCGGATTGAACGCCAAGTAGAGCAGGCCGGGAATCAAACCCAGACCCCATACCGCGGCCAATTGAACCAGGGTTCGCCAAATCCGCGCCGGCCGTTTCCACTTGGCCAGCCAGGGAAAAAGAAGGTAAAAAAAGCTCTCGGCCGGCATGGCCCAGGCCGGGGTGTTGAGGAAGGTGGCCAGGGAGGGAATCCAGCCCTGCAGCAGCAGCGGCGTGAGCGCCATACCGGTCCAGAACATGGCGTGCGTGTGGGCCCCATATTCCGGCGCCACCATCCGCCAGCTCAGCAACAGGCTCAGCAGGTAGATGGGATAAAGCCGCGTAAACCGGGCCTTCCAGAAGCGCGCGCGGTCCAGTTTGCCGGTCCTGGCGCGACCCGCGTAGTTGTAGGCCAGCACAAACCCCGAGAGCAGGAAGAACAGTCCCAACCAGACGAAACCGGCATTGACCACCGGCGCCAGGAAGCCAAACCATTGGGGATTGGAAAAATGAAAGAGGACGATGCCGACCGCCGCCAGACAGCGTAAGCCCGTCAGAGCATCCAGCCGTTCAGGCTTGTGTGTCTCGTTACAGTGGACAGTGGTCAGTGCACAGTGATCAGTCACAACCCCAGCCTTTTCCTGTCCGCTGTTCACTGTCCACTGTTCTTTACGCCGTCACCAGCGATCCGACCTTTTCGCCCAGCACCACCCGGCGGATATTCCCCGGCTGGTTCATGTTGAAGATAATCAGCGGCAGGTTGTTGTCCTTGCACAGGCTCACCGCGGTCAGGTCCATCACCTTCAGCCCCAGGCGCAGGATCTCCATGTAGGTAATCTCGTCGTACTTCACGGCATCCTTCACCAGCACCGGGTCGGCGTTGTACACGCCCTCCACCTTGGTGCCCTTCAGCAGGACATCGGCTTTGATCTCCATGGCGCGCAGGCTGGCTGCCGTGTCGGTAGAGAAGAAGGGATTGCCGATGCCCGCGGCGAAGATCACCACCCGGCCCTTTTCGAGATGCCGCACGGCCCGGCGGCGAATGTACGGCTCGGCCAACTGGTTCATGAACACGGCGGTCATCACCCGGCACTGCACGCCGCGCTTTTCAATAGCGTCCTGCATGGCAATGGCGTTGATGACCGTGGAGAGCATGCCCATGTTGTCGGCGCTTACCCGGTCCATCTCCCTGGCCTGCTCCTCCACGCCGCGGAAAAAGTTGCCTCCGCCCACCACCACGCCCACTTCCACGCCCAGCGCGTGAATTTCGGCAATTTCGGCGGTGATCCCCGCCACCTTATCGGCATCCAGGCCAAAGCCGCGTTCGCCTGCCAGCGCCTCACCGGAAAGCTTCAGAACAATGCGTTTATACATGCCTTTTCGAGTATCGCACACCGGCTGCGGCCCGCCAATCACGGAACTGGCCGATTCATCTCGACGCCGATGCCCCAAAGAGCGTTTAATAATAGAGAAAAAGGAGAGGACCGCCCCCGTTCCCCTCCTCGATGGTCGTGATGCCCATGAGTTGCTCTTCCCATTCATGCAAACGTATCTCCTTTGCCGGTCTGATGTGCGTCTTCATCCTGGCGCTCTGCGCCCGCGCGGGCGTTCTGCGCGCGCAGCAGATCTTGCCCTCAGACAGCCAACTCCCGTCGGCGCCCATCCCCGCGTCTGCACTCGCTCCCGTCCCAGCGTCTGTGCCCGCGCCCCCGCCTGCGCCCGTCGCCATCGATGCGGTTTCAACTGCGGGTTCATCCCCCTCCAGCCCAGGCTTGAACCCCGGCTCCTCCGGCTCCGTTCCTGTCCGCACCGCGCCGCGCGGCGCCAGCCAGGGCTTTTCGCTTTGGGACGACACGCTGCTCGACGCCATCCAGCTTGGCGGAGGAACTCGCTCCGGCCGCTTTTCCAGCCCCGGCAGTCAACCGGGGTCCCCACGGACAGGTCTTCGTCCGTGGGGTGGTGAACCGGTCGACCTCCCGTCCCTCTTTCAGGGGATCAACAGCCCCGGCTTCGGCCGCGGCCTGGGCTCCGGCGGACTGGGCCCAGGAACGAACGGCGCCGCGCCGGGAAGCCTCAATTTCTATCAACTGAATCGGGGCGATCTGGGGGTGTACATAAAATCCCCGGCGGACAGCTTCCGCGTTTCCTACCAGGACGCTTTCGGCACAAGAAGCAATGGCTTAGACCTCGCAGCGGGCCAGGGCTCCGTTCGCGCCACCTTCAACAGCTCCGCCTTCGGCAACGGGATGTTCAACTTCTCTGCGACCTCCATGGTGGGCTCCGGGCCCATGGCAGGTTCGATGCACAGCCTCTCCGCCAGCCCATCCGCCCCCACCGCCACAGGAGCACGCCCTACCACGTCGCTCTCGCTGAAGCTTTCGTTTTAGTGCGCTGACGCCTCCCTAAAAGGGTGTGACTCAGCGGCTAACCGGGCGCTCTTGCCCAAATGCAAAAAAGCCCATGGTTTGCGCCCTGGGCCTCTTTGCCAATTCCTGAATCTGCTGAAAGCTACTCGGCAGCCGCTTCCACGGGCTTGGTTGTCGCCACGGTCCACTCCGGCGCGCCCACCTTGAAGCGCGCGAACCGCCGCACGGTGATGTTCTCGCCCAGTTTGCCCACTTTCTGCGCGATAAGCTCCTTGATGCTCATAGCCTGATCCTTGATGAAGGGCTGCTCCAGCAGGCAGACCTCCTCGTAGAACTTGGCCATCTTGCCCTCCACGATTCTCTCGATCACCTGCGCCGGCTTGCCCGTGGCCGCGGCCTGCGCACGAAAGATATCCTTCTCCCTCTCCAGGTCTTCCGCAGTCACGTCCTCGCGCTTCACGTAGCGGGGATCGCTGGCCGCGATGTGCATCGCGATGTCCTTCAGCAACTCCTGGAAGTCCTCGGTGCGGGCCACAAAGTCGCTCTCGCAATTCAACTCGATCAGCACGCCGATTTTGCCGCCGGCGTGAATGTACGTCCCCACCGCGCCCTCGTTGGTGATGCGGGCGGCCTTCTTCTGCGCCGAGGCCATGCCCCGCTTGCGCAGCACTACGAAGGCTTCCTCGATGTTTCCCTTCGTCTCCTGCAAAGCCTTCAGGCAGTCGCCCATCGGCGCGCCGGACTTTTCCCGAAGCTCTTTCACCAACTTTGCATCAATCTTTTCGCTCACTGTTTTTCTCTCTCTCTCTTGGTCTACGCATGCGTCTGCCGCAGATTTCCGGGAAGCCGTTAGCTATTAGCTTTCAGCTATTAGCGAAAGGCATCTCGACCAGTCGTCGCGGTGGACCCATGCGGTCAGTTCAATCTTGTACAGCTAAGAGCTAACAGCTAAACAAAAGCGTGGCGCTCTACCCTCGCGGCCACGCTTGTCTCATGATGCGCACCCCGGCGCGCAGGAAAGATTAAAGAGTGCCCCCGGCCACGTCGGCCTCTTCCAGCAGCGCGGCAACCGCGGCGGGCGCCTTGCGAATGCCGCCGCCCAGCGCCGCTTCCAGGTCCACTTCCTCCACTGGCGCGGCCTCGGCGGATGGCGCGTCTTCGGCCGCCGGAGCGGGCAACTCTTCCTGGAATGCCTTGTCGCCCACCAGGTTCACGCCCTCCACCGCCGAGTCGGCGATCTTCGAGGTGAACAGGCGAATGGCGCGCAGGGCATCGTCGTTGCCCGGAATCACGTAATCGACCACTGTCGGATCGCAATTCGTGTCCACCACCGCCACCACCGGAATGCCCAGCTTGCGGGCTTCCTTCACGGCGATCGTTTCGTTGTTCGAGTCGACGACGAAGATCGCGTCCGGCAGCCGCTTCATCGTCTTGATGCCGGCCAGATTGGCCTGCAAATGCTTGCGCTCCCGCTCCAGGCGAATCACTTCCTTCTTGGTCAGCAGCTCATAGCGGCCATCCGTGGCCATCTCATCCAGTTCCTGAAGGCGCTTCACCGACTTCTGCACCGTCACCCAGTTGGTCAGCAGGCCCCCCAGCCAGCGCTGGTTGATGTACGGCATCCCGGCGCGTGTCGCCTCTTCGGCTACGGCATCCTGCGCCTGGCGCTTGGTGCCGACGAAGAGAATCGTCTTGCCCGTGGAGCACAGCTCGGTGACGAACTTCGACGCTTCCTTGAACAGCTTCAGCGTCTTCTGCAGGTCGATGATGTAGATTCCGTTGCGCTCTCCAAAGATGTACTCCTTCATCTTCGGGTTCCAGCGCTTGGTCTGATGCCCGAAGTGAACACCCGCTTCGAGCAGCTCCTTCATTGTGATCGTGGCCAATGGGCCTCCTTATTGAATTGCATCCGGGCAAGTCCTACCCTGGCCCGGATTGATCCCGCTCGCGCGGGAGATTGGTAAAACCAGCTTCTAGCTATTAGCTCAAATGCGCTTAACGCTTGCTGAACTGGAACCGCTTGCGGGCGCCCTTCTGCCCGTACTTCTTGCGCTCCTTTTGGCGCGCGTCGCGGGTCAGCAGGCCCTCGGTCTTCAACAACTTGCGCAGTTCCGGGTTGAACTCGATCAGCGCGCGGGCAATGCCCATCTTCACGGCATCGGCCTGCGCGGTCACGCCGCCGCTCTTCACGGTGGTCACCACGTCGAAGGTGCCCGCCAGCTCGGTCAGCGCCAGCGTGCGCTTGGCGGCCACGCGCTGCTGCTCGGTCACAAAGTACGTTTCAAACGGCTTGCCGTTCACCTTCCACTCGCCCGTGCCGGGACGCAGAAAGACGCGGGCGATCGCCGCCTTCCGCCGCCCCGTCCCGTAGTACTGAACCAGATCCGCCATTCCTTCTCCTAGCCGCTAGCTATTAGCTCTTAGCTATTAGCCGTCCTTGTTTCTAACCCGCTCTTCGCATTCCCGTTCGCCTTGCCTGAGCATTTCGCTCCCGCACCAACGAGCTAAGGGCTAATAGCTGCTCTTACAACGCCACCGGCTGCTGCGCCTGGTGGGGATGCTTGTCGCCGCGATAGACCTTCAGCTTCGAACCCATCGCGCGCCCCAGCTTACTCTTGGGCAACATGCCCTTGATGGCCTCTTCCAGAATCTTTTCCGGCTTGCGCTTCAACAGGCGCGTGAACGATTCCTCGCGCAGCCCGCCGGGAAAACCGGTGTAACGGCGATAGAGCTTCTTTTCGGCCTTCAGGCCCGTCAGGCGCACCTTCTCCGCGTTGATGACGATCACGTGGTCGCCCATATCGATGTACGGCACATAGCGGGGATTCAGCTTGCCGCTCAGCACGCTGGCCGCCTTGGTCGCCAGACGCCCCAGCGTCTGCCCGCTGGCATCCACCACATACCACTTGCGGTCAATATCCTTGCCGCTCGGAACAAAGGTGCCCATCTCTCTCCTGCCCTCTAAAACCCTTCTTATAAAACCCTGCCCAACAAAAACCACAGCGCAAAGCGCCTTTGCCCATGCCAAAACGCGCTTGGGCCTCTTCTACCCACGTCCAAACAAGTCTGTTCGGGTGAGAACTGCGGGGGCTTGCCCTCTAAAGGCTCTGGCTCGGCTGGACACATTCAATATCCAACAGCCGGTGGCCTACTCCAGCCTACCCCTCCGGGGCATCGGCCAGCCGGGTCCGGATGAACGCCCCGCCGACGAAGACCCGTCGGTCTGGACCCCTACACATGGACCCCTGGCGCAACACCGCGCAAGGTCTACAGAATACCGGAATCCCGGCCTAGAGTCAACGACAGACAGAAAAGGCGGCCGAAGGCAGATCGCCCGCAGGCATGTCTCGGGACTAGGCAGTTTCCGGGGCATTCCGCCTGCCACTGTTTCCCCGCAGGAATTGGAACATTGTTCCGCTTCGTATACATTGAAGGCAATGTTCATTCAGCCGGCCCCTCTCCAGCGATATCCGCCGCGGCTGCCGTTTCCCGGCCGTTTCCATTTCCAGCAAGCCATAAGCGCGCCCGCCGGCAGACCTGGAGCCGGCCAGTGAAAGCAATCCCCCTGCGCACCCTTGCCGCGGCTTGCATTGTCGCCGCCGGCTTTTGTCTCGTTTCTGCCATCATTGCCTTAAGCCTTGCTCCTACGAACCCTGGCTCAAGGGATTTCATCGAATATTGGGCGGCGGAACAGCTGCTGATTCACCACGCCAATCCGTACGACAGAGTTGCAACTTTCCAGATCGAGCGTGCCGCGGGTTTCACGAAAGGCCGCGCTGAATTCTGGTACAGTCCGCCGGTGGACCTTTTGCTGGCGTTGCCCCTGGGATTCGTCGGTGCCAGGTCGGGGCTGATTCTTTGGACGATTGCGCTGTTTGCCGGTCTCTCTCTGTCTCTATGGTTGATTTGGGACCTCAACGGCCGCCCCAACACGTTATTGTCCCTGGCCGGATTCCTCTTCGCTCCTGCACTAACCTGTCTTCTAGCAGGACAAATCAGCATCTTTTTCCTTCTTGCATTCGTCCTCTTTCTTTACTTCTACGAATCGCATCCGTTTTGGGCAGGCGCGGCACTCTTGCCATGCACTCTGAAATTGCATCTGTTTCTGCCATTCGCCGTTGCTTTGCTTCTGTGGATACTCGTACGGAAGAGATACTCAATCCTCGCTGGATTCGCCGCGGCATTCACCACCGGTTGCGTGCTGACATTCTCCTTCGACAGTCACGCGTGGTCCGAGTACTCCCAACTGATGAAGACTGAAGGCCTGCTCAATGAGTTTGTGCCGACTTTAAGTGAAACTCTGAGATTTCAGATCGATCGGAGCGCCATCTGGCTGCAGTTTGTTCCCGGCGTCCTCGCTTGCTGCTGGGCGGTCTGGTACTTCTGGACGCGACGAGACCGTTGGAATTGGATGAATCACGGTTTATTGTTGCTTCTGGTCTCGGCACTGTGCAGGCCGTACGGCTGGTTTTTCGATGAATCCGTGCTGCTTCCTGCCGTTCTGGCTGGCATGTATCGCGCAGCCAACTCGCGGCGGTCGCTACTCCCGCTTGGATTGATCGCCGGCGTTGCGCTTATCGAGGCGCTCATACCCGTCCCCATAACATCCCTTTACTACCTGTGGACTGCACCCGCTTGGCTTACATGGTATCTTTACGCAACGAGAGGAAACGGCGCGCCAACGGAGAAAAGCGCGCAGCCCAGTCCATAAAAGCGTCTGCTCCGTCTTCGGACAGCTGGGATACTTACAGTTCCAGTTCTTTCTGCTCTGTCACAGCCTCCCGGAGCGATCCCGCCATTTCATCTAATCGTCACGGCAGACAAGGTTCCCCATGGCTTAGAATCATCTGTCGGCAGACATTCGCTGCCAGACCTGGGAGAAAGCAAATGCCCGGCGTTCTCATCCCTACCCCGCGCGGCCAGATGCCCGCTTACCTCGCCGTTCCGTCCAACCCCGATCCGGTGCCCGGCGTCGTGGTCCTTCACGATGTCCTCGGCATGAGCCGGGACCATCGCAAGCAGGCCGACTGGCTCGCCGAAGCCGGCTTCCTCGCCGTCGCTCCCGACCTCTACTACAAAGGTGGCCTGCTGCTCTGCATCCGCCAGGTCATCCGCGACCTCATGGCCCGCACCGGACCCGCTTTCGACGATGTCGAAGCCGCGCGCTCCTGGCTCCTGGCCCAACCCAGTTCCAACGGCAAGGTTGGCGTCATCGGCTTCTGCATGGGCGGCGGATTCGCCCTCCTGCTCGTCTCCGGCCACGGCTTCTCCGCCGCCAGCATCAACTACGGCGGCCCGCTGCCCAAGGACTTCGATGACTTTCTCAATGCCGCCTGCCCCGTCGTCGGCAGCTACGGCGGCCAGGCCAAATGGGAGCAGGGCGTCGCCGACCAGCTTCAACAAGCCCTCCAGCGCGCCCTCGTCCCCCACGACGTGAAGGAATACCCCGACGCCGGACACTCCTTCATGAACAAACACCGGGGCTACGGCTTCCTGAAGGTGCTGCCCTACAAAGGCATCGGCTACAACGAACCGGCCACCATGGACGCCCGCCGCCGCATCACGGCCTTCTTCCACACCCACCTGGGGGCTGACAAACCATGAGTTCAGATCAGAATCCCAACCAGCCAATCTCCGGAGCACCCGACGATTTGCGCAGCTTGTGCCGCATCGGCGGAATCGCTGCGTTCCTTCTGATCATTTACTCGCTGGCGACGATGGTACAGATGGTCGTTCTGGGCGGCCAGCCCGCCTCTGCTGACCAGGCTTTCGATCTGTTGCAGCACCACCGGGCCGTGGGATTGCTCCGCCTCGACCTGCCGACCATTGCCGTCCTGCCGCTCTACTACCTACTGTTTTTGGGTCTGTACGCGGCATTGCGGCAAACCAACCATGCCCAGGCGCTGCTCTCCATGGTTCTGGTCTTCGCCGGATTGACGCTGGTGCTCGCCACGCCGACGGCGCTCTCGATGATCCCGCTCAGCGACAAGTATGCTGCAGCCACAAGCGACGCCGCTAGGACGCAACTTCTGGCCGCCGGTGAAGCGATCATGGCCGCCGACATCTGGCACTCAACCGCCGCCATTCTGGGCGGTGTGCTCCTTCAGTGCGGCGCGGTGCTGATCTGTGTCGTGATGTTGCGCGGCAGCGTATTCGGCAAGGCAACGGCCTGGCTGGGGATCGTGATGCATGCGCTCGACGGGGCTCACATCGTTGGCGGGCTTTTCCTGCCGGTCTCCGGCATCATCCTCATGGCAATCGCCGGTCCCCTGTATCCAATCTGGTTATTCCTGGTTGGCCGCAGGCTGCTGCAGTTGGCCGCCCGCAAGGACTAGAAGCAGCTATATGCGCCAATAGGCAAATGCTCCACCCCAAGCGAGGTCCTCGCGCTTGAAATGAGGCAGAAATTCTTGTTAACGCTGAAAGCTAGAAACTGGAAGCTACCAGCTGCTTCTCAAGCCGCCGGCCTTTCCGCCGACCGCACCCGGAATCGCTTCATCTGAACCGATAGCGTGCGTTCGATCTTGCGCAGGTCGCCCCGTTCCGCCGCTCCGGCAAAGGTCGAGGCCACTCCATGCGCTGAAGCCCGCCCCGTCCGCCCTACGCGGTGCACAAAGTCCTCCGCAATTTTGGGCAGGTCGAAGTTGATGACGTGCGCCACATTGGCCACGTCGATGCCGCGGGCGGCTACATCGGTCGCAACCAGCACCCGGTGATGTCCCTCGGAGAAGCTGCGCAGCGCCGCATTCCGCTGCGACTGCGAGCGGTCGCCGTGAATCTGCGTCGCCGACCAGCCAGACCGCGTAAGCCGCCGCGCCACGCGCTCCGCTCCATGCTTGGTGCGCACAAAGACCAGGAAGCTGCCCGTCTCCGCGCCCAGCAGGTGTTCCAGCAATTCCTGCTTCTTGTCCGGCTCCACTTCAAAGGTGCGCAGTTCCACGTTCTCGGCCGGCTTAAGCACCGATCCGATCTCGATGCGTACAGGATTATTCACGTATTTGCGGACCACGTCCTTGACCGCGCCTTCCAGCGTAGCCGAATAGCAGAGGGTCTGGCGCACCGTCGGCAACGTGGCCGCGATGCGGGCAATCGCCGGTTGGAAGCCCATATCGAGCATCCGGTCCACTTCATCGAGCACCAGAATCTGCACCCCGTCCAGCCGCGCCAGCCTGCGCTTGAGGTAGTCCTCCAGCCGTCCCGGCGTGGCCACAATCAGCCGCGCGCCACGGCGGATGGCCTCGATCTGCGGCCCTTCGGCCAGCCCGCCCACCACCAGGGCAA
>JBEKZR010000300.1:0-5502 GCA_049509715.1 Occallatibacter sp.
CGCGCTTATCTACTTGCAGCCAAGGCTCTTCGCCCTCCTTCCACTCGGCCACGCGGACCTTGCCGCTCAACATGCCGGTGTCGACGCCCACGTAGGGGATGGGTTCGGTGAGCACGAAAGCGCCGCGCCAGGGCTTGCGGTCCTCGCCCGGCTGCGGAGGCGCGGAGAGGCTCTTGTAGCGGAGCACCTGCTCCGGAGTGCCGCGCTCGTGAATGGGCGAGAGAGCCAGGAAACCGGCCAGGCTGGCGGTGGCCGCGCCGCCGTCCACCCAGGCCAACTCGAAGGCGGCCAGCGACAGGGCCAGGTTCTTGGGTCCGGTGATGAAACCGCCCTCTTCCGGCTCCATGAAGGCCGCGGTGACGCCGGCGCGGTCAAAGGCCTCCATCATCTCGTTCTTGGCCGGGGTCCACTCGTGGGTGTTGCGCTCACCGGCGGCGACCAGGCGAGCCACGGTTCCCCGCGCCACGCTACGCGCCGACTGGACGAGCATCTGCAAATCGAATCGGTCGGCGAAGCGCCATTGAATCTGGCGCACCTCGTCCCCAGGGAGAGTGAGCATGGTTTTCGTCCCGGATACCGCAACTGTGCCCATCGAATTTGTCCTCAAGCAGCGGTTTTATTGTGCTTGAGCGGGCATGTTGAAGCATGTGACATGTATCACCCAGGCGTGCCAGGCCGCTGCGTTGGGCGAAATCGGGTGGATAAGGGGCAGATTCGCCTGCAAGGCAGGAGCGATCATTTCGAGTGTGCCCACCTGTAGCCGACGTGTGAGCCGCGTCACATACGAGGCAGAAACGCAGGCTTTATGACAGGTAGATAAACCGAAACCGTCAACGACTGGCAAAGGAGCAACACTATGACTCGACGAATCGGAACGGCTGCCCGACGGGCTTGCCTCCACGCCGACGGCAAAGAACTTCAAGGTGCTGTCCTTCAAGGCCCCGGAGATGTTGAAGGCCTCCGATGCCCAGTTGATCGCCTCGACCAAGAGCGGCAAAGGCAAGATGCCCGCCTACACCGACAAACTGACCGATACCCAAATCAAGGATGTCATCTCGTACATTCGCACGCTGCAGAAGTAGAGGCGCGCTGCAAGCCCTGACCGTGTGGTGAGAACCATGAGAGACAGGCCGCAGTCGTTTCTCTCCTGCGAGTGGAAGCGGTAGGAATTGACCGGAGCCGACATGAAGACCGCTTCCTCGATCATGCTGACCCTTTTTACGTCCACACTTCTGGCGATGGCGACGCCAGGCGTTGCGCAGGCGACTGTGGATTGCCTGTCCTGCCATGCGGACGCAGGAATACAAGATGGGTCGGGGCACAGCGTAAGCGTGGATGCGCAGAAGTTTCATTCAAGTATCCACGGCAACCTGAAATGCGGCGATTGCCACACCGCCATCAAGGACTATCCCCATCCGGATCGCGCGACGCCGGTAAAGTGCGACTCCTGCCACGGGGACGAAGCGGCGGGGCTTTTGGGAAGCGTGCATGGAAACGGGGCGGAACATCCATGCACCAGTTGCCATGGAGACGCCCATGCCATCTTCGCGAAGGAAGATCCGAGATCGGCGGTCTATCCCCTCAACATCCCACGCACGTGCAGCACGTGCCACGGCGATAAGGGGATGGCGAAGCAGCACGGCTTGGCCAGCGTCTATCCGTTATATATCGACTCCATCCACGGGTTTGCGCTCAGCAAAGAGGGGCTGCTGGTGGCGGCAAACTGCCAGAGCTGCCATGGGTCGCATCACATCCTGAGCCACAAAGATCCGCAGAGCCGCACCTACAAGTCCAACATTCCGAAGACGTGCGGAAGCTGCCACGCGGGAATCACCGCGGACTACGATGTCGGGGTACATGGAAAAGCCGTCGCCAAGGGCCATCTGGACGCGCCGGTGTGCTCGGACTGCCACACCGCGCACGCCATTCTACAGCCAACGGAGGCGGCTTTTCGCACGCAGTCCACGCCTATCTGCGGCTCGTGTCACAAAGAGAAGTTCTCGACCTACCGGGACACGTTCCATTCGCAACTGGGAGCGCTGGGCGGCTATGTGGAGACGGCGCGCTGCTGGGACTGCCACGGAGCACATGACGTTCTGCCGGCATCCGATCCACGCAGCCCGATCGCTCCGGCCAACCTGGTGGCGACCTGCGGCAGGTGTCATGCGGGCGCCAACGCCAGTTTCGTCCAGTATCAGCCGCATGCCAACGCGCGCAATCGCAAACTGAACCCGGCGCTCTACTTTATCCGATTGTTTATGAATTTGTTGCTGGCCAGTGTGCTTACGTTTTTCGTGATTCACACCGTGCTGTGGCTGATCCGCTCACGATACGACCAGATCAAGAGAAGGCCGGCAGAGGGAGGAAAGAATGCCTGACCTGGATCAAGCGGCAGATAGAAGCCCGAATGGAAGCCGGGAACAAAGCCGTGCCGCGAGGGGCCGGTATTTCATGCGCTTCACGCGGGCGCAGAGAACCCTCCATGCCGTGCTGTTCACGACTTTTCTTGGACTCGCCGGCACGGGACTGCCCCTGCGTTTCAGCCAGAGCTACTGGGCACGCCGTTTCGCCAGCAGCGTGGGCGGATTCGGGGCGATTCTTTTCTTTCATAAGCTTTGCGCCGTGGTCCTCACCCTGGCGTTTTTGTACCACGTGAAAGACATCTTCACCCGCGGGCTGATCCATCGCGAAAAGGGTGTCTTTTGGGGATCGACTTCCATGATGGGCAACTGGAAGGATGTGAAGGACCTCTTTGGACACCTTCGCTGGTTCGTTGGACTGGGGCCGAAGCCGCAATTCGAGCGCTACGCCTATTGGGAGAAGTTTGACTACTGGGCGGTCTTCTGGGGCATGATCGTCATCGGCTTCTCAGGGTACGCAATGTGGTTTGCTCCGCTCTTTGCCACATTTCTGCCCGGCTGGGCGTTGAACGCCGTGCTGGTGATTCACAGCGAAGAAGGACTGCTCGCGATCTTGTTCATCTTTTCCATCCACTTCGTCAACACCCATCTGCGCCCTGACAGCTTTCCCATGGATATGGTGATTTTTACCGGCGTGGAAAGCGAGGAAGAATTCAAGACCAAGCGCCCGGAGGAATATGCGAGGCTTGCCAGCCAGGGGAAACTGGAGGCGCGGATTTCGGAAAAACCTGCGATCTGGCTGGTGAATTTCAGCAGAGTGGTGGGGTTTACGGCGATTCTTATCGGACTCGTTCTTCTTATATTGACATTGAGCGCCTACCTCAGGGAGTAACGAGGCAAAACATGTCCATTTTTCCCGCGAGAGTGGGATTCCTACTGAGCCGCAAACCATTTATTTACAATAGTTTGCAAAATCGATTTTCAGAAATACCCCCCAAAACGCCCACGGCGAAACTGCGCTAGAGCGAAACCAGGGTTCCTTCGTCCTGATTAGTATTGTGCAGGGTCGCCGCTTCCTCCGCCCCAGCGACGAAGACCTATCTCTTCACCCCAGCGAGCGAAAATCGTTCGCCGGGGACCCCGAGTCGCCATGGACCCCGGTCTGATGGTCGCGTCGACTTGAATGCCTCGGTTTCGGGATACACCTTCCCTGGTTCCGCTATGCGCCAGTTGCAAGATCAGCCGGCGAGCCCCAGGCACGAACCGTGATGCTGAGGACCAGGGTAGCTGACCTTGCTCAGAAACAGCCGGTAGTGCGGTCGTTGCGCAACTGCGCCAGGATAGGGCCGGAAGGGAATCCGAGGCTCCAGAGCGACCCTCGTAACACGAGATCGAACGGTTCACGAGGAGGAAGAACAGGAGGAAGAACAAAGGTAATAAGAAACCAGGCTTACGCCGCTATCACCTTTAGGAAATGCACGAACATCATGCATGGGCACATTACCTTAGGAATGTCGCGGCACGCTCTAGTCAAGGCCACTGCTCACTTCCGAGTCCTCTGGCCTGCTTGCGGCTCGGAAAACCGACTTTGCCCGAAAGGCCGGCCAACGAACCAGTACGACGGCCCGAAGCGGCCGCAGTGGCGCACTTTGTCGTCTTTTTGCGTCTACCGATATACATTTTTCAACCCGAACGCTTCGGTTCGGATATAAAATATTCTCACTTCTCCAAGTGCGCACATTCGCGGCTGGGTCGCACATATTATGTAAGTAGTAAACAGCAAGACCATGTGGCACTGGGTATTCGATGTGATCGGAGCAGTACTTTTGGTGCTGACAGGGCGATTACCGATGGCAGGAGGGATGGAAATCCGGCATTAGGAAGGATGGTTCTATGCAATAATTGGAACGAGCGCCAAGAGGAAACGATCGCCGCTCGAAACAGAGCATGAGCTTGACCACCGCCATCTGGAAATCCCACAGGACTTGCGCTCCGGTTTTTCACGCCATGCGTTATTCTTTGAAACACGCGCCGTATCACTAGAACGACAGCAAAGGAGCAATCGGCATCTGCAATTAGCAAGTGAAACGCTATTTGTTCTCAGGCACATTTCACTCCCAGGAACGACCAATGCATAGCAGTCCGTGGCACGTTTTACATGTGATCTCGAACCATGAAAGGCGAGTTGCGCAGCACCTTGTTGTGCGTTCGGTGGAACACTATCTGCCGCTCTACACCGAGCGCGTAAAGTGGACCGATCGAACCAGGGTCGCGGAACGACCGCTCTTTTCGGGGTATGTGTTTGCCCGCTTCCTGCCTCAGGACAGGCACTCCGTCATCTCCACTCCCGGCGTGCTTCATCTGCTGGGCAATGGAGAAAGAGACATGGTAAGCTGCGCGGAACTCGACAAGATTCGTGCCGGACTGACAGGCGGACTGCTCCTGCGGCCCCATCCCAGTGTCACCGTGGGAACACGGGTGCGGGTGCGTGACGGCGTCTTTGCAGGAACTGAGGGCGTAGTGACGGAATTCCGCCAACAATGCAAGGTCATCATAGCGCTTTCGGCGGTCCGTCAGTGCTTTTCGCTGGAGGTGGAGATCGACGACCTCGAAGTTCTGAATAAGCCGGTTCATAATGCCGGGTTGAGGCCGATCCCTGCATATAGTTATTCACTCTCGCGGAACATGGCCTGACTGCGGCCACAAAAAAGCCTGATCCAGAGGGCCTGGATCAGGCGTGAGTGGTGGTGCATACGGCACAGCGCGCTGCGCGCAACCTAAAGGCGGACGATTTTCGATGAGTGGTACGATTTCAGGGCGTTCCGCGTGTCAACAATCAACTTGGCGTTATCTACCAGGGATGCGTGGTCAAAAGCCTTGTGATCCGTGACGATTACCACACAGTCGGCAGCTGCGGCGCTTTCGTCCAAATTGACCGAAGACAGCCCGTGTCCGTCGAGACGGAGTGAAGGGATGTAGGGATCTGTATAGGTGACGCGAGCGCCCTTTTGTTCCAGTAGCAGAATGATATCCAGCGCCGGCGATTCGCGAAGATCGTCAATGTCGCGCTTGTAGGCTACACCGGCAATGTGCACGTGCGCCCCCAGCAGGGGCTTGGCCTGGCTATTGAGCGCTGTTTGAA
>JBEKZR010000301.1:0-4686 GCA_049509715.1 Occallatibacter sp.
CCTTGCGCATGCCGCTCGACTCCAAGATGGTGGCAACGGCCCACAATGATCTCGTGATCTTCACTGTTTCTAATGACATGCACCGCATCGACGAGTTGCGGACACGCGGTGTCCGCGTCGAAGTCCTCCCCGCCGAAACCGGGGTCCCCGGCGACAGGTCTTCGTCGCCGGGGTGGCAGGCTGGCCGCGTCCCGCTGGGCAAAGTTCTGGACAAGCTGGGCGAGGAGGGCATACTGACCCTGCTCACCGAGACCGGCACGCGGCTGAACACGGCTCTGCTGGCCGGCGGACTGGTGGATCGCATTCACCTCTTCGTCTCACCGCAGATCATGGGCTCCGACGCCGTCCCCGCCTTTCGCGGCATGGCAAATGCTATCCACATGGCAGAGGTTGAGGTCGAGCGCTACGGCAACGATCTGGGGTTGTGCTCGCTTCTCAAAGACCCCTGGCCGGAAAAGCAGTGATCAGTTTTCAGTGATCGCAGTGAGTCGATACACGACCGGCCGCCGCCTGTTTCCTGTTCCCTGACTTCTGATCCCTGACCCCTGACTTCTGATCTCTGATCTCTGTAAAATAAAACCATGTTTACCGGCATCATCGAACAGACGGGCACGCTGGTTGGGCTGGAGAGCCGGGGCGGCGTTCGGCGGATCACCGTCGAAGCTCCGGGGCTGGCCGGGCGGCTGCGCGAGGGCGACTCACTGGGCGTCTCCGGCGTCTGTCTTACGGCGTTGGACGTACACCCCACGCTCTTTCACGCCGATCTGGCCCAGGAGACGCTGGACTGCACCTCGCTCGGCTCTCTCGCTCCCGGCGCCAAGGTCAACCTGGAGCTGCCAACGGCCGCAGGCAGTCCGCTGGGTGGTCACATTGTGCAGGGCCATGTGGACGGCTGCGGCACCATGACCGCTCTGGACCCGGTGGTTCCGGAGTCGAGCCCGAACTTCGACCGTCAGACCACCGACTGGACCCTCAAGGTCAAGGTTCCGGAAAATGTGCGCCCCTGGATGGTGCACAAAGGCTCGGTGGCCATCGAGGGTATCAGCCTGACCATCGCCGGCTTCGACGGCGAGACGATTACGATTGCGATTCTGCCCTTGACCTATTGGCGGACGAACCTGCACACACTTGCCGCCGGCGCTCCAATGAACGTGGAGGCCGATGTGCTGGTCAAGCTGGCCCACTCCCAAATGCAGGCCCAGAAAAAGCCCGAACTGGAGTTGACCTCGGCCTGGCTGGTGGCCAACGGGTATTGAAATCGTGGTCTTCTATTCCAGATGCGCGCTAGGTTGCGGCTTATTGCGCCTCACTTCGCATCGGAGGGACTACCGAAATCTCTCAATAACTCTTTCTTGCGCTGAAGGGCAAGATCGTACATGCACTCCTGGTAGGCTCCAGGCGCACCGGAGCCGATTGTCCACTCCGATTCGACGGCCCGGCAGTATCCTTCGCGATAAACCCTCCAACGGATTTGCGATAGCTCGAGAGCGCGTGCCGACCGGCGAAATAGCTTCGCCGATTCGATATCGAGATGATTTTCCGAGCAGGTTTCGTTGGGGGTGTGAACTTCGCTCAAGGATTTGCGAGCGGCGGCATACAGTTCCTTTACCTGTTGCGCCACCAGCAAGTCGATTTCCTTCGCCATCTTGTGCTGTAGCTCGGTGAAGCACATCCTCACCCCAGCATTTGACCCGTTGTCCGCAGTCGTCTTGTCATTCAAGCACGGATTCTCCTCTTCGTTCTGGGCAAGCGCGCCAATCGAACAGAAGAGCACCACTGCCAAACAAAGAAAATTCTTCCGGGCAATCATGATTTCCACCTACTGTATCACGAACAGCGCTTATCGAAACCAGTCCCCAGATTTACGGCTTCGCCGCCAGCTTCGGCGGATCGGTTACATACTCATCGCCGACGCGGGCCAGGATCAGGTTGCGGCGATCGGTCAGCAGCTTCAGCCGGTTCGTTACGTCGATGAACTCCTGCTTCTGCGCGGCGGTTAAGGGCGTTGCGGAGCCGCTCAGCTTGTTCAACTCGTCGAGCCGGGCCTGTAGTCGCGGCATCTCGCGGTCAATCAACACGGGGCGAATGACGGTGGTTTTGGCGTGGCCGCTGGCCAGCTCGTTGCGGTTGTTTTCGCCCCACATGGGGAGAATTCCCACGTGGCCCAGCTCGACGCGCACTCCGGCCGGGCCGTAGTCTTTGCGGACGGCGGAAAACAGCCCGATCATCTCGTCGCGGGGCTCGCCGTTCTTGTCCGGCATCAGGCCATCCACATACGTGCGCGACTGGTTGGAGAGAAAATTTCCCAGCGAATAAAAGATGACCGTATCGCGCCCGTCCTGGGTGCGGTAGGTCTCCACCGGCTGCAGCACGTGCGGGTGGTGGCCCACGATCACCGAGGCTCCGGCCTCCAGCATCTTGTGCGCCGTCTCCATGTCTTCCGGCCGCGGCGCGGGCGAGTATTCGATGCCCCAGTGAATCGAAACCACCAGCAAATCGCACTGGGCGCGCGCCTTCTTGATCGCTTCCAACACTCCGGCTTCGTCCATCCCCGGCGCGCCGCCGGACTCACCCGGATAGGGGAAAAAGTTCACGTGCGGCTGGTCGTCCTTGTCGGGGTTGCGGTTGCCGTTGAGCCAGCGCGTCATGCCCAGCCAGCCCACCTTGATGCCGTTGGCCTCGACGATCATCGGCTGCCAGGCCTGCTGCGCAGTATCGCCGGAACCAACGAAGAGCAGGCCTGTTTCCTTCAGGTGCTCGCGGGTCTCGGCAAAACCGGCCCAGCCCTGGTCCATGACGTGATTGTTGGCTAGTGAGACGATTTTGATGCCGTTGGCCTTCAGGCCTTCGATCAGGGCAACGGGCGCGTCGAACATAAAGGGCTTCGACCCGTGCGAATGCGCCGGGGCCACCGGAGTCTCCAGGTTCACGAAGCCGAAGTCGGCCCCCTGCAAGACGTCGCTCACGTCGCTTAACAGCGCGCCCCAGCCCTGGGAGCCGTCCCCGGCCGCTGCTGCGGCGGCGCGCACCGGCTGGTGCGGAATCACGTCGCCGGCCACGGCAAAACTGACCTGGGCAATCTCGTGCGGATAAGGAACCGCAGCAGCCGCTGACCGCTGTCCATGGGAACCCGTTAGCAGGACTGCGCCAATCGCCGCCACGGCCACCAGCAAGGCGCCGCTACTCACCAGACGCCAGCGCTTGCGCAGGGCAGGCCCAAGGCTCGCGCCGAATCCCGAGCCGAACCGCCTTCCCCGCGTCGTCCAATCCAATGCTTGCATCATCCGCACCTCTTCCCGGCTGCAAGATGGAACGCAATCAGAATACAGGTTTTCCACGTGGCAAAGCGGCAGCGGGGCATTTCGAACCGAGGCGCCGGGCTATTTTGCCGGGGGCGTCGCAACCGCGGCAGTGGAGTCTTGCGCAGGGACAGCCTTCAATTTGGGCCAGGCGATAGGGATAGGTTCGATCGACAGATTGGGCCAATAGATGGGAATCTCCAAGCGGGCGGTGCTGGTTTGTCCAATGAATTGCAGTTGCAGATCGGGATACAGATTGCGCGCCACGGGAATTCCGGGCGGCAAAACGCCTATGCTCGATTGCGGAGGATGAACGATCATCTTGGCGTCAAACTGATCCGCCTGGATGGGACGATGAATCACCGCGTAGCGCGAGGCCTGTGGGGTAAAGAGCAGCGTCTGGCTGGGTTTGCAGGAAGTCGCGGGCGACGGGATGGCTGTTTGGCAGAAGGCCGCGGTCGAAGCGCATAGACAAAGAACGAGAATCGCGAATCGCATCGGAAACACCTCCTGGCGCCGATGAAGACCGTTGCAGAAAAGAATACTCCCGCGGGTCCGAGGATGCAAAAACTGAACCATTGCCGAACCAGCCCTGTCTGAGCGCTGCATCGTCCTTTCGCGTCTATCCCTTACGAGTACAGCGGGCGGAAGCTGGTACCCTGAAAGTTGAGAAAAATACCAGGAAAATGCCGGCTGACCCCACCCGGCGACCGGAGCCATGGCAGAGTTCGTCATCAAGTTGGCCGATGAGCGTGGACGCGTGCAGGAGCAGGTGCATACGGCGGCCACCGCCGAGGAGTTGCGCGCCCGCTTTACCCATGCCGGCTACCACGTCTTCTCCATCCGCGCCCGCTCCGGTTTTGCCGGGCTCAAGCGCGCCAAGGTCAAGCTGGAGCCCTTTCTCATCTTCAACCAGCAATTCCTCACCCTGATCCGCGCCGGGCTTCCCATTCTCGGCTCCCTGCGGATGCTGGCCAAGAACCAGAAGAATGCGCACTTTTCCGCGCAGTTGGACGACGTCTGCAACCGCGTGAAAACCGGCGAAGCGCTCTCCGCAGCATTCGAGGCGCAAAGCGGTTTCCCGGTCATGTATACCACCACCCTGCTGGCCGGCGAACGTTCCGGCAACCTGCAGGAGGTGTTGGAGCGCTACGTCAGCTTCCAGAGGGTCTCGCTCACCTTTCGCAAGAAGCTCATCGCCTCGCTGATCTATCCTTGCGTGCTGCTGACGCTGGTTTCCGGACTGATGATGTTCATGTTCGCCGTGGTCGTGCCGCAGTTTGCTCAGCTCTACGAGCAGATGGGCTCGCAACTGCCGGCGATGACCGTCTATCTGCTCCACTTCGGCCTGGCTCTCCAGCACAACTTCCTCTGGATCGGCCTGATT
>JBEKZR010000302.1:0-4667 GCA_049509715.1 Occallatibacter sp.
TCTTCTCGTCTGGGATGCTCTTCTCACCAGACACGCTCTTCTCGTCTGGCCTGCTCTTCTCGTCAGGCATGCTCTTCTCGTCAGACACGCTCTTCTCGTCTGGCCTGCTCTTCTCGTCCGACATGCTCTTCTCGTCAGACACGCTCTTCTCGTCTGGCATGCTCTTCTCGTCCGACATGCTCTCCTCCTGGCCGGCAAACATCCATAATCATCTGACTGGACTATCGTTCAGTGCCGCCCAATATACATGATCGCGACCAGATTATCAAGGAAACAAGCGGTTATCAGGAGCGGGTTGCCTGGCGGCTGGCCGTCCAGCGGTTACTCCGCCACAGATGCCATCACCGGCCACAAGGTGGAGATCGCGGCCACGGCCCAACCGTTCAAGGCCCAACGAAGCTCCGCGACGCGAAGAAGCTCGCACAATAAGCACGAAGGGCGCCCGCCGCGGCGGACGCCCTTGCTTTCTTCCATTCATTTCAAGTGAATCGCTCAACCCTCAATTCGGCGCGATCTGGAGTTTCTCAGGCTTTAACTCCTGGCGAAGTTCCTCCATCTGCTGTTTCAGTTGGTCGAACTGCTTGGGGTCGAGCTTGAAGTCTTCTGACTTGAAGCTCTTGCGCCACTCTTCCATCTGCTGCTTCAGTTGGTCAAGCTGCTTCTGGTCGATCTTGAAATCTTCGTCCTTGAGGCTCTGGCTCAGCGCCTCGGCCCGCTTGCGCAAGGCCTCAACCTGCTCGGAGTTGAGCGCAAAGCGCTTCGCCTCGCCGGCTTGCAATTGATCGCGCAGGGCCTGAGCCTGATCGCTCAGAGCTAGAGCCTCAGCCGTGGCGGCAGCCTCCCCGGCAAGCCGCTGAGCAAACTCCGGATCGATCTCCGCCACCAGGGGTCCATCGCCGAACGGGAAGACCTGCTCAAACTCCAGTTCGCCCTGCGTATGCTTGGAATCCACCTGCAGGGTCAGGGTCTGCTGCTTCTTATCGCGCAGGACGGTCACCTGCACCGGCTTGCCCTGGTTGGAACGCAGCGCGCGGTCCCAATCCGACAGCGTCGTCACCGGGTCAGCGCCCACCTTGAGAATCACGTCGAAGACTTTCAGCCCGGCCGCGGCCGCCTCGCTCTTGCGCGCCACCTGCTTCACCATCAGCCCGCTGGGCACGCCCAGGTACTCGGCCATCTGCGAGGTCAGCGGCTCGACCAATGCGCCTACATTCAGCGTGCTGCCGAAGATTGGCATGTGGAACCCTCCGGGCAGCGACCCGTCGCCCCCGCCCGTCAGGATGCCCAGCCCCGAACCCTGCGCAAACACATCCCCGCCGTTGCCGATCTTGTTCCAGACGTCGTGTCCCAGCACCTTGCGATCCGCCAGTTCCACGGCCAGCGTCTGTATGTTCCCGTCGCGGCTGATCTCGATGCTGACCTTGCGCCCCGCCGGAATCTCCCTCAGCATCCTCCGCAACTGCTCGGCGCCCTCCACATTCTGCCCGTTCAGTTGGATCACCACGTCGTTGACCTTGAGCCCAATCTGTCCCGCCGGAGCGTCGTGATCAATGAGCGTGATCACCGCCCCGCGGACCTCCTTGAGCTTCAGCGCCTGGGCCTTGTCCTGGTCCACATCCGCCACGTCCACGCCCAGGTAGCCCTGGGAGCTCGATGAATACAAAAGCAGCGGACTCGGCTCCTGCAGTAGTTGCATGATTCCCGCCGCCTGCGCTGAAGCCCCAGGCGGCGCCATGGCCACCCACGCCCCCAGCAGCGCGACGAACCCAATACTGTGATACGGCCTCAAAAAGTGCTTCATTGCTTCTTCTCCCGCGGTTCTGTTGCTCCGGCCCGCACTCTTGTCTGACGGTGCGATCGCCGGAAGGTAAGGCGTTCCTACTGAATTTCCGGCACGCGGCTCAAGACTTGTCTCGAAACGGTCCGGATTTGGGGATTCTGGTCGGAATTGGCAACCGTGTGCAGCACCTGCCGCACGCTGGTATCGGCTTCCACCGGCTCCAGAATGTTGATGGCCGCGGTGCGAATGCGCGGATCGGGGTCGTTCATGAGCGCCTCCAGCACCGCGTCGCGCACTCGCACATCCTGCGCTACGTAGGGTTCCAGCCCTTTCAGCGCCTTCTCGCGCACCCCGGCATTTCTGTCATAGCGCAGGGCCACCATCAGCGCATCGCGGATGCCCGCCGCCTGGCAACCGTGCCCCGCCCGGCACTCGGCCGCCAGCAACCCCACCGAGTCGTCCCGCACCCCCGCCGACGCCGAGTCCTGCGAGGCCAGCATCAGCAATTGCCGGATCGCCGGATCGTCGAGCGAACCCTGCATCCGTTGCGGAACCACCTGGTTGTAACGCACTTCCACCATCTCGCTGTTCGGCTGCCGCACAATGCTGGAAATATTGGCAATCTCCGCCGGCCCGGCCTGCGCCTGTCCGATGGGCGCCTGCGGCCTTGCGCTCAGCGCCGCGGAGGTTGCACCCGCCGCGGCCACATGCGCCGCCCGGTTCTGAGCAAACTCGTAGCCGCCCAGGCTGCCCGCTCCGGCTCCGGCCACCAGCAACAGGCAAGCGGCCACCGGCGCGGCCTGCAAACTGGCAAAGTTGTTCATCATTCGCTGGCCCAGGCGTTCATACCAGCGCTTCGGCGGCAGTGCATCCAGCGCTTCCTCTAATTTCAGACGGCAGCGCGCCACCAGGTTGGCCGTTGGCTCCAGCACCGGATGCGCATGGAGGAGCACCTTCAGCGCCAACAGCTCTTCCCGCTCCCGGCGGCAGTCCGGGCAGCCCACTATATGCTGCTCCAGCTCAGGGGTTTGTTCGTCGGGCAACTCTCCATACGCTCCCGTCACAATCCGCTCATGTGCAAGTTCGCAATTCATCGCTACGTCCTTCCAGCCTCAAATGCCCTGCATGTTGCCCCTAAAATCCACATCCCGTCCGGGAATTGCTAGGGGCGCCTAGCGCAACTCCGCCAACTGCGTTCTCAACTTCTTCGTCGCCCTGAAGAGCGTATTCTTGGCGGTCTCTTCCGTCGTATTCAGCATCTCTCCGATCGTGCGCAGCCGGAGTCCCTGGTAGTGCTTCAGTTCAAAAACCATCCGCTCCCGCGGCGTCAGCTTGTCCAGCGCCGCCTGAATCTTCTCGCCCAGCAGCTTGCGGTCCAGCTCCTTGGCCGGGTTTGAAAACGACCGGTTGTCGGAGACCGAAGCCAGCAGGTCGATCTCGTCTCCGGAGTGGTCCGTCACCACCGCGTGGTCTTCCCGGCGAGTCTTCCTTCGCCGCAGCCGGTCCAGGCAAAGGTTGGTCACAATGCGGTAGACCCACGTATAAAACGAGCACTCGAAGCGGAAATTCCCGATGGACCGGAAGGCCTTCAGAAAAGCCTCCTGGTAAATGTCCTCGGCGTCGTGCTCGCTGCCCGTCAGGTGCAGGGCCAGCCGCAAAACCTGGTGCTCATACTGCCGCACCAGCGCGTCGAAGGCCGCCCGCGAACCCGCCTGCGCCTCGCGGATCAACTCCATCTCCGGCGCGCGAGCCCGTGCCCGATCCTGCCTCCGGCTCCCGCCGTCCCGGTCCGTCCCGTTCATTGCCGTCGTCGCCATACCTGGGAAGGATTGTACCTTCCCCACGGCTGGCCATACCAACGCAGCCGCAGCCGCAACCGGGGAAGTGGAATAGCTTACCGCATCCGTCGCCATCGAACCCTTGCTCCGGGAGATAGAGAATTGTCCGCACTCCAACAGACGCGACAAGCCCGATTTGGTGAGCATTCCCTGGCCCAGGACTCACCGCAGCCCGTTACACTGGTAACCGATGACCGGAAATCTCTTTGCAGCACCCGAGCCTGCCGAGGCCGCCAAATGGTTCACCGCCCACTGCGACGGCGGCTCCCGCGGCAATCCCGGCCCCTCCGGCTACGGCGCCGTCATCGAGGACCCCCAGGGCCGCGTCGTGGCCCGGCTGAGCGAGTTCCTTGGCGTACAGACCAACAACTTCGCCGAATACTCCGGCCTTATCGCGGTGCTTGCCTGGGCCATTGAACACAACGCCAAGCGCCTCCGCGTGGTCTCCGACTCCGAGCTAATGGTCAAGCAGATGAAGGGCCAGTACAAGGTGAAAAGCCCCGGCCTGCGCCCGCTGTGGGAAGAAGCCAAACGCCGTGCCGCCCGCGTGGACCGCTTCGAGATGCGCCACACCCTACGTGGCGGCAACCGGGAGGCTGACCGGCTGGCAAATGAAGCCATGGATAAGGGGATGGGGAAGGCGGCGAGGTAGTGGAGATGAGAGAGCCTTATGGTTTCCCACCCTTGCGACGGGAAAAAGTCGCAAGGATGGGGCACCCGGCGGAATCAGACGTAGCCTTGCCACCTGGAGATACCGCAATGGAAATCGGGCACACTGCATCGGAGTTGTTCTTTGAAGAGCTTAGCAAACGTCTGCATCCACGGAGGGATTTTGGACCGTGGTCGCAGGGTCTCCGCTTTGAGGCGAAGCGGGCATGGGAGGCAATGCAGGACGCCTGTGGCCCTGATCCGAAGCCCAACAGTCTTGATACTGCCGCAAGGATGGTCGCTCAAGTTCTAAATGGCAGAGCCGAAAAGAACCCAGAAGAAAGCGCATAAAAGCCGGGCGCCCGCGATACAATCCCCTGGAATCGGCGCCCAAAAAGAGG
>JBEKZR010000303.1:0-4659 GCA_049509715.1 Occallatibacter sp.
TTACCCCCTGCTGGCGCACCAGCCAATGGCCCAAACGGCCGGCTCCGCCTACCCTCTGCGCGTCCAGCGCCTGGCGCAACTGGCCGGAGGTGATCCATCCCTGCTCCAGCATGACCAGACCCAGCGGAATGCGATGACGGTGGCCATCCTGCGCGCCGCCTCTCCCGTCCATTTCCCGGCGTACCGCCGCCTCGACCCGGGCTCGCGTACATGCCGCCGAGCAGTTCCAGCCGCCTTCAAAAACCGGCGCCGAACGGCTGCGCAACAGATGCAGCCAGCCGGAGCCGCAGCCGGAATTGGCGCAGGTTTCAAAGAGCCCCAGCCTGCTTCCTGGCAGCGCGCGTTCGGCTTTGCCGGGCAAGGCGGCTGTGAACGCGGTTTCTCCCGCCGGACGTCTACCGAAGAAGGCCTCGCGAGCCGATGGCGGCGCCTCTCCCGCCGGTTTCCTGTTCAGAATAGGCATCGTATGCTCTCCAGCCGCTTCCTGGGAGCGGCCACCTCGGTCACCCGCAGACCAAAGTTGCCGTTCACCAGCACCACCTCGCCCCGGGCCACGATCTTGTCGCCGACAAGCAGGTCCACCGGGTCGGCCACATTACGGTCCAACTGCACCACGTCGCCCGGCCCCAGGTCGAGAATCTCGCCCAGCGGCATCTCCCGGCAGCCAAAGCGCAACGTGGCCTCCAGCTCAACATCGAGCAGCAGCTCGATCCCCGGGCTCAAGGCTGCCCCTGGGCTCAAGACCGCCGGTGGCGCCTGGGCGGACTTGACAGATGGCTTTGCCGCCGGTTGGGCGGCCGGCTTGGAGGCGCGCACCTCGTCCCGGACCAGGATCGTCCAGGCGCGATCAGCCGACTTCAACTGAAAGGCCTGGGATGTCTGGCCCTCTCCCGAGGTCTGCTCAAACTTCTCGATGCGGCACTTCTTCCCGGTCTTGGCCAGCAGTTCCCCTAAAGCGGCATCGGCCACCTCGCGCAGCAGTTCACCCCAGCCGGCTCTTTGGTCCATGCCCTCGCCCACCAGGGGCGACTCCAGAATCGTGCTGTCCAGAACCACGGTGAAGCGTCCCGCCTCGTCCCCGGAAAGGGTGGCGGCAAAGCCAAAGGAATTTGCCGTGAGCGGCTTGGGCAGCGACTCGACCAGCTCCGGCTCTCCGGCCAGGGCCTGGGAGAACAAGGCCGCGGCTACGCTTATCCAACACTCAAGATAGGTTTTCATGCTTCAGCCTCGCAGATCGGACGCTCGACGCGAGCGGCGCGGTGCGGCCCCTGCCGGATGGCCTGCGCTTGAGAGAGCGGCTGGCCGCCCACCTGCCACACGGGAAGCGTATTGGCGGCCAGATCCAGGCGGAGAATCGTTCCCGGCTCAAGATTCTCGATCGTGCTAGCCGCCAGGCGCACGGTGGGAAGCTGCAGGGTGCCGCCAAAACGAATCCGGCGCGCCACGGCTTCCATCCGCGCCCGGGTCTCGCCGGCGTGGCGGCGGCGCCGGCCCCAGTCTGAAGTCAACCGGCGCAGGATGGTGTTGGCCACCACGGCTGGGAAGGCCAGATTGAGCAGACCCGATCTGTGCGGCATGCGTATTTCAAAGCTCAGGCACAGCGTCTTTTCGGCCACCGACATAATGCGGGCCACCTGGGTCTGCATCTGGCGGCGCTCGAAGTTGAAGCTCAGGCCAACCGGCTGCCAGGCCGCAGTCAGTTCGCGGCAGATTATCTCCACCACGCTGCCCAGGATCGATTCCTCGATGTCTGTGAGCTCGCGCAGCGGTCCGTCCTTGCCTTCGCCGCCCAGGAGCAGATCGATGATCAGAGGGGCCAGGCCCAGGTCAAGCTGCAGCACCGAGAGCGCCCCGAGCGGTTCCAGTCGCACTGAGGCCACATAGCTGATCTCGGGGACGCGGAGCAGGAACTCGTTAAACTGAATCTGTTCGGCGGAGACCAGATTGACCTGGAAGCGGGTGCGCAGCCAGGCGGCCAGATTGTGGGTCAGATTGCGGGCGAACAGATCGTTCAGCATGCTGATGGCGCGCAATTGGTCGGTCGAGATCTGTCCCGCAGAGGTGAAGTTGTAAGGCACCACCCGGGCCCGCACCTCGGGCCGCGAATCCTCCGGCGTTGAACTGCGGGCAGCCTCAAAGAGGGCATCGATCTCATTCTGCTTAAGCGTCTTTTCCATGATCGGTCACTCCCTTTCGCCTGCCGCAGCCCCGCTCCCCATGCTGCGCTGCTTCCCCCGTGCCCGCACCCTCAGCGCCGCGCGCCCTCCGGCGCTCTTCGCGGGCGCGTTTTGTCAAAGGCCCCGTGCGCGGCCAGATCCTTGAGCGCGGCCCTGAGGTGGATTACGGCCGAGGCATGCACCTGGGAGACCCGCGACTCGACCACCCCCAGCGCGAGGCCAATCTCGCGCATGGTCATCTCCTCGTAGTAGTAGAGGGTCATCACCAGCCTCTCCCGGTCGGGCAGATTGGCGATGGCATCGGCCAGCCTGTCTTCGAGTTCGCCCTTCAGGCACCGGAAGAGCGGATCCTCATCAAGCCGGCCCGGCACATAGGCCAGCTCCTCCTCGCCCGAGTCCTCGTTGCGCGCCATGTGCAGGGTGCCGATCTCCAGGCCCTTGAGATCGCCCAACAACTGCTGGTAATCATCGAGCGTCAGTCCCATCTCCACGGCTACCTCGGCCTCGTTCGGCGCATGGCCCATTCTGGCCGTCAGCACCCGGATGGCCTCTTCGACCGCGCGGCCCTTGCGGCGCAGTTCGCGCGGACTCCAGTCCAACGTCCTCAGGCTGTCCAGAATCGCTCCTCGGATGCGAAACTGCGCGTAGCTGCGGAACTGCACTTTCTTGTCCGGATCGAACTTGGAGAAGGCGTCCATCAGCCCCACTACCCCGGCCGAGACCAGGTCCTCGATGTCCACGTGCTGGGGCAGCCGCTCGTGGATGCGGCGGGCGAGAAAGCGCACGATGGGCAGATGTTCGAGCAGCACCCGCTCCTGCTCGACGGTGAGCACCGGGACCGTCGAGGCGGGGGGCGGATACCCGCCGCCGGCCGCGCCCCGGCCAAACCTCTTCTGGTTCCCAGCCGTGGCCGCCGTCTCGATCCCCATCGCTGTCCCTTTCACCACACCGCCAACCGTCTGCTGTTCCCGGTCTCCGCTTGCCGGTTTGCGTTCCCCCCACTGCTCCGCGTTCCAACCAAGGCCCTTAGCGCACCGTTCCCACCGGGCGCAAACGGATTTCGGGAGGAATCTCCCCGGCGGCGACCACCGCCAGACGGGGCAACACCGGCTCCAGCCAGCGCTTGACGTAATAGCGGGCCGGACTAGGGCATAAAAGCACGGGAAGCGCCGCAGCGGAGGCGGCGGGGATAAGTTGCCTCAAAGAATCGGCCAGGCGGCGGACCACCGGCGTTCCCGGCGTCGCGGCGGCGGCCAGCAACCTCTGGCCGGTCTCCGGGGAAAGCGTGGCCAGAATCTCCTCTTCAAGCGCCGCATCGAGCAGCAGGACGGACAACTGGCCCTCGGCATCCAAAAGGGGCTGGATCAGCCGCCGACCCAGCGCCTGGCGCGTGGCCTCGACCAGAGCTACCAGGTTCTTGTTCACCGGCGCCGTCTCCAGCAGCGCCTCGAGGATCGCGCCCAGGTCGCGGATCGAAACCCGCTCGCGCAACAGCTGCTCCAGAACCCGTCCCACCTCGCCCAGAGTCAGCAGCTTGGGCACCAGCTCCTCGAGCAGCTTGGGATGGCTCTCGTTGAGCGCGTCCATCAGCCGCTTGGTCTCCGCCCGGCCCAGCAACTCGTAGGCATGTTGGCGGATGAGCTCGCCCAGATGCGTAGTGATGACCGTGACCGCGTCAACCACCGAGTAGCCGGCGGCGATGGCCTGGTCCTCGAGGGCCGGGGCGATCCAGATCGCGGGCACCCCGAAGGCCGGCTCGCGAGTCTCTTTGCCAGCCAGCGGACGCCGATTGGGGTCGCCGGAGACGGCCAGCAACTGCGTTCCCTCGGTCTGCCAGCGGCCGATCTCCAAGCCGCGCAGCGAAAACAGGTACTCGCGCGGCCTCAGGCGCAGGTTGTCGGAGATGTGCACAGGGGGAACGAGAAAGCCCATCTCGGAGGAGAGATGGCGGCGCAGGGAGCGGACGCGGCCGAGCAATTGACCGCCCTGCTTCTCGTCCACCAGTGGAATCAGTTGAAAACCAATCTCCAGGGTCAGCTCTTCCAGACGCAGCAGCGCGGCCAGATCGGAGCCCTGTGCCTGCTCCGCCTTCTTCTTCTCGCCGCTTCCCAACTCGGCCGGCGTGGCCGCTTGGGGGTGGACGGACACGCGGCGTCCGGCAAAGAACAGAATTGCCGCCACGGTCAGAAAAGCCAGCTTGGGCAGCCCCGGAATCAGGCACATGGCCGCTGAAACCAGGCTGGCCGAGTAGAGAGTGACCGGCTTGCTCAGAAGCTGCTGGCGGATCTCGCCGCCCAGCAACCCGGCCGAGTTGGCGCGGGTCAGGGTGATGCCCCCGGCGACCGAGACCAGCAGCGATGGGATGACGGTGACCAGACCGTCGCCCACCGTCAGCACGGTGTAGGTGCGCGCCGCCTCGCCAAGCTCGATGCCCTGCTGCAGGGTGCCGATCAGCAGGCCAGCGATGATGTTGATGCCGGTG
>JBEKZR010000304.1:0-4658 GCA_049509715.1 Occallatibacter sp.
AGGCCGGCGCCTCGCAAAAACTGCGGTTCGAGCTCAGCCCCCGCGACCTGAGCATGGTGACCGACGCCGGAGAACCGATTGTCGCTGAAGGCGAATACGCGGTTTCGGTAGGCGGCGGACAGCCCCATTCCGGCGCGCAAGTTCTGACGCGGACCTTCAAAGTAAAGGGCAAGTTGACGCTGCCGGAGTAACAGCCGGCACTCAATCGTGAAAAGGGGCGTCCGCCGCGGCGGACGCCCCTTTTTCTTGACCCATGCTCGTTGGCCATCTTCCTGGAATGTGCCGCATCGACCCTGCCCTGGTCGTGTCCGGGAACAGTTTCCTCCTGCCCGGTGTCTACCTAAGCACAGTGGTTCCGATGGGGATGAACGGAGTGCCGGAATCCCCGGCGACCGGGGTCCTCAGGAAGTGGTCTTTGCTTCCTGGGGTGGTAGTGATAGGTCCTCGTCGCTGGGGCGCAGTGCCTTGAGCCCCGCTCCCCGCGCCAGCATCGCGCGCAGAGCGGACAGGCCGCCTGCGTCTCGAAGAAACCTCCTGACTCCCTGCCGGCGCGGCTGATTCTTGAACTCCAGGGAGGCAGGCCATGTTTGAAGACTCCACGTTTGAATCCTCGGGCAGAATCCGCACCCGCAGCCGCGGCTGGATGATCGCGGCCTTCATCTTCAACGGCTCCATTCTGCTGGCGTTGATCCTCATTCCACTCATCTACCCTGAGGCGCTGCCCCGCCAAGCCATCGCCTTCCTGATGCAAGCGCCTGCGCCGCAAGCCCAACAGCAACCGCTCCGGCAAGAACCCGCTCACGCGGTCCAGGTCAATCGCGAGATGAGGAACGAACAGATCTTCGCGCCGCCGCGGATTCCCAAATATATCGTTATGGTCGACAAGCCGGAGTCACTTCCACCCATCGATGTTGCCAGAATTGGCGGGGACTCCGAAGGCCCGGCCGGGCCAGGGTCCATCTTTCCAGGCAAGACCGCGACGCCCGTCATTCGTCCGGAGATCAAGGTGCGCGTCTCATCCGCGGTTGAGGAGGGGCTGCTGATCCAGAAGACAGTGCCCAGGTATCCACCCATCGCCATCGCGGCGCGCATCGAAGGGACAGTTGTCTTGCAGGCCACCATCTCCAAGGCAGGGACCATCGAGAATCTGCGCGTGGCGAGCGGTCCGCCCATGCTGCAACAGGCCGCGCTGGACGCCGTGAAAACCTGGCTCTACAGGCCCTACCTGCTCGACGGACAGCCGGTTGAAGTGGAAACCACGGTGAATGTGATTTTTACCCTGGGGCGGTGAGGCGGGCGAGAAGTCAGGCGGACCGGCAACTACCCGCCTGCAAGCTTTTCGCGGGTCAGCTCGTTCCATGTGGCGATGGCTTCCGGCATGGGCGGGCTGGCCACGCCGGGCGCCACGCCTTCAATCACCGCTTGCGGTTCCACGCTGCCTCGGGCATCGCGTAGCATTCCCTTCACCCAGCCCACCGCAGCCAACCCCTCGCTCCCGGTAAAGGTCTGCTCAATGTAGAACCATCGCTCATCCCAGCAGACCATCCGCGAGCTGAGCCAGAAGCCCGAGAACAGCGGCAGGGACCGCCGGTACGTGATCCATACCGCGCCCACCAGCGGCTGCCAGCGCGAGCGGACGATGTGCTCCAGCAGCCGCGTCCGGGCCAGCAGATGCGTGCGCGCGTAGTCCATGATGCTCAGAAAGCGGGCGTTGTTCATGTGCAGGTTGAGGTCGATGTCGTTGGGCCAGACGCGCAACCGCAGCCGGTCCTCGTCCAGGACCCCCATCGGCGGCAACGGGTGGATATACTGTCGGACGGCCAGCGCAGGAATCCGCACAAAGCTGATGAAATGCGACAAGAGGCTCCCTGGGTTACGAGGATCTACGGTTCCAGTGTAGAGGACTCAGCGGTTGGTCCGCCGGCTCTCCCTGATCGGCGAGGGGAACAAATCGGAGGGACTCCTCGTATTTTCACGAACAGATACAAGTACCAGGAGGCTTCGCATGAAGTTCATGGCCAACCCGCGCTTTCTCACGATTTATTCAGGTGTTTTGACGGCGATATTCGCGGTCACCATTTTGGGAGGCTTTGCCGGTCCCGCCAAGAGGCCGGCTTTTGAGGAGATCGACGTTCAACGCATCAACATTGTGGAACCGGACGGCACCCTGCGCATGGTTCTATCCGATAAGTCGAGAGTGCCAGGCCTGATTATCAAGGGCAAGGAGTACCCGCATGAAGACCGCAAGACAGCAGGGGTTCTGTTCTTTGACGACGAAGGCACCGAAAACGGCGGTCTGATCTTCGGGGGAATGAAAGACAAGGATGGAAAAGTCGAGAGTTGGGGCCACTTGAGTTTCGATCAGTACGATCAAGACCAGGTCTTCACCATCGACGCGGGCGAGGAGAATGGCAGCCGGAGGTCGGGCGTTGCCATTTGGGATCGAGGAGACTATCCAATCACGGATGCCATCGAAGCGTCATCGCGCATCGAGAAGCTTCCCGCCGCGCAGCAGGAAGCCGAATGGAACAAGTTTATGGCTTCACATCCCGGGGACAAACAGCGGGCTTATCTCGGGCGTGTAGGGGACCGTTCAGTTGGGTTGCGATTGATGGATCAAGAAGGCCGGGATCGTCTGTGTCTCCGGGTCCAGCCCGACGGATCACCGGTGATCCAGTTCCTGGATGCAAGTGGGAAAGTGACATCTCAGTTCCCAGCGGCCACAGACGGTCATTAGCGGAGCTTCAGGGCAGCGCGACAAGGAAGATGCACGGCGAAGGGGGCTTGGCATCTTTGGAACTGGCGCTCTCCCCGCCCCATCGGCGACAATCTTTTCTACCATGGCAAACCTCTCTCGCCGTAAATTCCTCCTCGCCGCTTCCGCCGCCACTCTTGCCGCTGCCGGTGGCCGCGGCCTCAGCTTCGCCGCACCCCGCCGCCAGCGGGTTTTCATCGGCTCTGATACGCCGGACGGCATTCTGGCCTACGACTGGGACCCGGTAACCGCCGAGCTGACGCCAGCCGGGGTCGCCGCCAGGCTCGCCAACGTGGATTGGATCACCTTCTCACCCGGCCGGGAGTTTCTTTATGCCGCCTCGGGGGTTGATTGGTTCAACGGCAAGCCGAACGGCGCTGTTGCCAGTTTCAGCGTTGTGAACGGCGAACTACATCCGCTTTCCGTTCAGAACTCGGCCAGCAAGGGCACCTGCCACGTGGCCTTGGACCGCACCGGCAGCGTGCTGCTCTCCGCCGACTACAACGGCGGCAGCGCGGCCAGCTTTCTTATCACTGGCGGCAAGCTCAGCCCCATCGTATGGTCCGAACACTACACCGCTCGCGGCCCCAACGCCGACCGCCAGCAGAGCGCGCACGCCCACTTTGCCTCCTTCTCGCCCGACAACCGCTTTGCCTACATTAACGACCTGGGCGGCGACTGCATCCACATCTACGGCTTGAACGCGGCCACAGCCGCACTCACGCCCGGCGGCGCTTACCAGGCCAGGCCCGGCGCCGGTCCGCGCACGCTGCACTTTCATCCCAACGGCCACACCGCCTACTCCGTCAACGAACTGGATTCGACGGTAGACGTACTGGCATGGAACAAGGCAGACGGCAGCCTGACCTTTGTTGCGCGCATCGAGCTGCTGCCGGAGGGCTATCACGGGCCTACCCGCGCTTGTGACGCGGTCATCTCGAAGGATGGAAAGTTTGTTTATTTCGCCAATCGCGACAAGGATTTTCTCTATAGTTTCCGCGCCGATCCGAAGAGCGGGAGCCTGACGCCGATCGCCCGCTCCAACTGCGGCGGCAAGATTCCGCGCAACTTTGTGCTCGATCCCACCGAGCGTTGGATGCTGGTGGCCAACCAGGACTCGAATCTGATCAGCGTCTTCGCGCGCAACCCCGAGACCGGAGCGCTGGCCGATGAGGGCAAGAGCTTCGCGGCAGCCACGCCGATGTGCATTCTGTTTATGTAGGAATCCAGTTCCGCAAAGAAAAACAGCTTGCAGGCTTCAGACGCCCACCAGGGCAGGACTGGAAAGAGAGTCGCCGGACAGCGATTCCGGGACAGTCTCCTCGGCGGGTACCGTCTCCACCGGCACATGGGCCAGTTCCCAGGCTGAGCGGTCCTTGAGCAATCGGGAGACCAGGGCGGTATGCATGGCATGGCCGGCGCGCTCGGCCACCACGTGGCCCTCGATACGCCGCCCGGCCAGCGCCAAATCGCCGATCAGGTCCAGCACCTTGTGCCGCACATACTCGTCGGGAAAGCGTAGAGGGCCGTTCACCGGTCCCTTGGCCTCCAGGATGATGGCGTTCTCCGGCCCGGCCCCGCGGATCAGGCCCATATCGCGCAGCCGCTGCTCGTCGGCCTTATAGCCAAAGGTGCGTGCCGGGGCAATGTCCGCGCCGTAGGTTTCGGCTGCCAGGTCCACACAGGCTTTCTGTTGGCCCACGGGCGCGGGAAAGTCGATGGCGTATTCGATGCTGTAGCCGGAACCGGGATAGACGCCGATAAACTTCTCTCCCTCGCGCACTTCAACCGGGCGCAGCACGCGGACGGTCTCGCGGCGGCGGCGTTGGCTGCGGATGCCCGCGCTCAGGAATGCCTCGACGTAGGGCAGGGCGCTGCCGTCCAGGATGGGCAGTTCCAGGTT
>JBEKZR010000305.1:0-4657 GCA_049509715.1 Occallatibacter sp.
TAAGATTCTTTTTGCAGAGTCCTTCCAAAACGAATCCGCGCGATTAGTGATGTCTCCGGCGAAAACTGCGATCACACTCCCTTCAAATCTCATCATCCCTAGGCCTGTTGGAGCCCGAAAGCCTCGCGAACCTTCGACTGCGGCAACAATAGGCTCTTTTTTGATACTCTCGGCGAGGGGCAAGAGAAGCAGAAGAGAGTACTGTTTGAATGTGTCCTCGACCTCGTGTGCTGACTTCTCGATGGTCATTGTTCCGTCCGATTCCCGGCTCATTCTCGGCATCAACATGGGCCCCACAGCGGCCGTCACGGACTCAGTGTCCGTCGGAAGCCATGAGAGCATTTGCTCGATTTGTTGCGAAGGCGGCGACGGAGCCTTCGTCATTTGGGACGGTTTCGATTGCCGCTCCGGAGTCTGCGTAATCGCGGCGGCTTTTTTGTCGCAATTGCCCGCACAGCGGCTCGGACCGGTGGCTTCGGGCACTCGATAGACTTGGACGTTCCCTCCTGACTTCACTGCTAGCAGACCGCCGTCGGGCGAGAGCGCCAAGCCTCCCCATCCGAAACGGGTATCTCCGTAGGAGCCGTAGAAATAGTCTCGGCCCTTGTTGTTACTCGGCACGACATTCAGTTTCAGAAGTGGCGTTGCGGAGTCCAGATCAAAAACCCTGGCCATGAGTTCGTCGGGCTGATTATTCCTTCCCAAACCCCACCGCAATGCAGGAACCGCAAACCGCTGCCCGTTTGCGGACGCAACCACAGGGCCGTCAAGTTGTTCCAGACCCAGATCGAATTGCGCGTGTATCTTTCCCTCTGTTGAAACCGTGAGCAGCTTGTCCGCTCCGCCGCACACCGCGCCCGCAAGCTCCCCTTTACTGACGAACCTCCACGTGCCGCCGCATAAATCCCCTTGGTTAGCCAGCAGTTCTTTGGGAGACGAGGCCGAGGTTCGAAGGTAGAGCGAGGACTTCCAAACCCACGCCACCTCGTCGTTCCAGAGCGCATCGATTTCATGCGGCGGATCACTCGGGAGCTCGCTCCAGGACTTGATTACGGACAGGCTCGCGGTGTCAAGCAGTTCGTATCCGGGGATCCATCGATCATTTATTTCGCTTCCAGTGTTGAGCAAGATCGATTCCCCGGAAGGGCTCGCAATCGGGGACATATCCGATGGAGCATCCATTTGAGCAATAAGCTTGAATTCAGACGAATAAAGATTCAACCTATTTCCGAGCCCCACAACGAACCGCCCCTTAGTTGCTGGGAAGAAGAACGATGGCGCGACAGAATCGGGAACTGTAGGCAGAGACCAATCCATCTTCTTGATAAGTTCCCCATTCGCTGCATTCAGAAAGACTACGATCAGACGGAATGGATCTGAAACCGAGGCTTCACGGCGGTTTTCAGGATTGCCTGGCGCCACGTCCCGGACCACGAAGTACACGACCACTACGTTGGGCGCAGTGAATGCCACGCCTTGCTGGTACGCCCACGATGCAGAAGGCTGGCCGGTGGGTGGTAAGTACTCCAAGCCGGCCGGAGGTCTTCCCTGATATCCGTACTTCGATAGATCGATCTCGCTAAGAGGTTTCGGGGATTGGGGCTGCACCCGAAGCGCGAAGAGGAACAAGGCAATCAGAACAAGACGATTTTGGACCACTCTGCCTCCCTGCATGACAGTTCATATCGAATTCTACTCTCGACATCGCTCAATGCCGATTATAGAGTTGTATGTTCCGAGATCGCTGGCTGATCTGATCGGAAGCCATTCTGGGCTGGTGCGCTTAGGCCGAGGCAATCATCCAGACGAGCTGACGGTCAAAGCGCGAGTTCTGGAAGAATTGTCGCCAAACAGGAAACTGTTGCATCGATATTCCTGCACTCCACCATCCCCAACCATCGGATGCCGAATCCCCCGCCTGCACCGCCCGCGCCAGCAGCTAGAGACTAGCAGCTAGAAGCTAGGCACTGGAAACCGTTCCCGCACCAGCCGCAGCGCCTCTTCCGCGGTCGCAATCGTCCCCTCCAGTTGTGCATCTTCCACCGCCCGCAGCATCTCCTTGAATCCCGCTCCCGGCTTGTAGCCCGCCGCAATCAACTCCCGCCCCGTAATCAGCGGCCGCGGCCTCACCGTCTCCTCCGGCATCGCCAGCCACCGCTCCCGCACAAACTCCCAGTGCTCCAGATTCCCGCTCCCCGCCAGGCAATCCATGCGGTGCAGCGCCAGATGCTCCTCAAACCCCGGAAGCCTGAAAAACCGCTTCAGCGTCGAAACCTTCATCCGCCCCGCGTCCATGAACCGCATATGGTTCTCGATCAGCGCCACAATCTGCCGCGTCTCCTCATTCGAAAACCGGAACCGCCGGCAAATCTCCGCGCCCATGGCCACGCCCACATCCACATGCCCGTCGAACCGTATCCTGTCCGGCCCCAGCCGGAATGTCGGCGGCTTGCCCACATCGTGCAGCAGAGCCCCCCACGCCAGCGTCAGCGAGCACCCCGCCTCCAACTGCCCCAGCAGCAGCAAAGTATGCGTCCAGACATCCCCCTCCGGATGAAACTGCGGCGGCTGCTCCACGCCCTTCATCCGCACCACCTCGGGCAGCACCTCGGCCAGCAGCCCAGTCTCCTCCAGCAGCTCGAAGGCCCGCCGCACCCGTCCCTCCGTCAACATCTTCGTCAGCTCATCCCGCACTCGCTCCCGGCTGACAGCCTGAATCCGCCCCGCCAGCCCCCGCATCGCCAGCTTCGTCCCCGCCTCGATCTCAAATCCAAATCGCGCCGCAAACCGCACCGCCCTCAACATCCTCAGGCGATCTTCCTCAAACCGCTCCTCCGCTTTTCCGATCGCCCGCACCACACCCGCGTCCAGGTCCGCCATCCCGCCCACATAATCGATCACCGCCGAGCGGATTCCCTCAACGCTCTTCCAAAATTCCGCCCCGCGCAGCGGGTCCAGCAGTAGCCCATTGATGGTGAAATCCCTCCGCCGCACATCTTCCTCGGCGCTGGTCGTATACCGCACCGCATCCGGATGCCGCCCATCCGAGTACGCCCCATCCGACCGGAACGTCGCCACCTCCGTCACGGGCTTCTCGCCCTTTGATTCTTCGGACTGGTCTTCCTGCGAAGTGTCCGCCTCACCGCAGGTGGCCTCACCGCTAGCGCCGTCCGCCTCACCGCAGGTGGCCACAAGCACCACCCCAAAGTGCGCCCCCACCGCAAACGTTCTTGGGAACAGCTCCAGCACCACCTCCGGCGTTGCGCTCGTCGCCACGTCATAATCCTTCGGCTCGCGTCCCAGCAGCAGATCCCGCACGCACCCTCCCGCCAGGTACGCCTCATACCCCGCCGCCCGCAGCTTTCCCACAATCCCCAAAGCCGCATCGAATTGTGACGTCCCGTGCTCCATCTCCTCCATTGTCGCCTGCTCCGAACCCAAACGGCGTTATGATTTTTAGTTCAGTGGAGATGAGAATGAAAAAGGAAGTGTTTGCCGCGATCCTGCTCTTGGTTCTCCCGGCGCTTGGCCAGAACCGCCAGTGCAAGGGCAATCCAAAAGTAGTCGGCGCATGCTATATGGTTCATGGAAGGGCAACATTTGGTTCCGGAACGCCTGCGCTTCGAATCTGGCCAGTGGGAACGAAACACATGCTCGGAGTCACCGCAGGGCCAATCGCTGACGACGCGGATGAACCGATCGCACCGAAGAATCTGAAATTCAATCCGGGCGTCGAAAGCATTTTCGGCGATTTCGAGGTGTGTCCGTTTACGCGAGAGCGGAAGGGATCCATGCAGATGGTATGTGTAGAATCCGCCAAGAACCTCGTTTTCAAGAAGTGATTAGCCGGGAGATCCCAACTGCTCTCCCGTTAAACTAAATCCATGCCCGGCTCCGGTCTAATCCTCGGCATCGAATCCTCCTGCGACGAGACCGCAGCGGCCGTCGTCGAGCGCGGCTCCCGCACGCTCTCTTCCGTCGTCGCCTCCCAAATCGCCACACACGCCCGCTACGGAGGCGTCGTCCCCGAGCTGGCTTCCCGCGAGCATCTTCGCGCCATCGTCCCCGTAGTCCGCGCAGCCCTCGCCCAGGCCAACGTCACCCTCGTCGATCTCGACGCCATCGCCGTCACCTCCGGTCCCGGCCTCGCCGGAGCGCTGCTGGTCGGCATCACCTACGCCAAAGCTCTGGCCTTCGCCAACAACCTGCCCCTCATCGCCGTCAACCACCTTGAAGGCCACATCCACGCCGTCCTGTTGAATGAACGGTCCTTGCCGGAGTCCTTGCCGGACGGGCAACGCTTTCTCGATGACGAGCCAGCTTTAGCCCTCGTCGTCTCCGGTGGCCATACCCATCTCTATCTCGCCCGCCCCGCCAAAGGCTCCTGGACCTACACCCTCGTCGGCCGCACCCTCGACGACGCCGCCGGCGAAGCCTTCGACAAAGTCGCCAAGCTTCTCGGCCTCGGCTACCCCGGAGGTCCCTGGATCGACGCGCTTGCCCTCCACGGCAACCCCCACGCCGTGCCCTTTTCGTTTTCGCAGATCAAGCCCAAGCTGCATCTTGCCGGCAAGCCCCCCCGCACCAAGGCCGCCCGCACCGCCCCCATCGCCAACCTCGACCCCCGCTTCCTCTTCTCCTTCTCAGGAATCAAGAC
>JBEKZR010000306.1:0-4634 GCA_049509715.1 Occallatibacter sp.
CGATGGCCGGCAACTCGTCTTCCGGCATCATGGAAACAGCCTCCTTCGCCCTGCCCACCGTCAACGTCGGCATCCGCCAGCAGGGCCGCGAGCGCGCCCGCAACGTCCTCGACGCGCCCGCCGAAACCTCCGCCATCCTGGCCGCCATTGAGCGCGCCCTCAGCCCGGAATTCCGAAACTCCCTCAGCGGCATGGTCAACCCCTACGGCGACGGAACCGCCGCCCAAACCATCGCCCGCGTCCTCACCACTGTCCCGCTCGACGGCCTGCTCATCAAACAGCCCGCGCCGCCGGCCACCGAATACACGGACACCTAACTCTCCCGGCTGCTTACCTTTGGCTGAATTATTTCTGCCTAATGACTGAAGTTTTCCGCAATCGGCTCCGATATGGGAGCCAGGTTGATGCCACTCCGCAAAGTGGCAATTCTCCGCAGGCGCGCTGAATTGCCGCCGACAAGACGCGGCCAGAGAGTGGCTTCTCGCGTGCGATTACAAAGCGAAGGCTAGTGAAAAGGGTTGCAGTGGAAAAGCGCCTCAAATGACTCTTGACAGGACAAAATCGAGAGTGCATGATGGTTCCACTTCGAACTCCCCTACTGGTGAGTTCTAAATGAGGAATCCGCACCGCGAATTCTGTGCACCAGCAACGGTATCCCTTCTCCTAACTCCCTAGACTGACCTCATTCGCTGTTGAAGAGCAGGTACGTATGGTGGTCAAAACACATTCCAAGGGTTATGGTGCCACTGGACTGCACGTTGGTGTTAGGAACGTCCGGCGTTATTTCCCTAAGAGCATTGCCGTCATCGAGTTGCAACTGGATCATTTGCAGATTCAGTGCGGGCTGGGCCCTGATTTTTGGCGGGGACAGCCTGAGATTCACGACCCCCGGCTGTGCGCCTGGCTGGAGTCCAAACACCTGCACGACAAGCCGAATCGAACTCCCGTCCCGCTGGCAATGATTCCCGAGGGTGAGAATTCCTTCCGGCTGCAACCGGTCTCAGTGAACGGGCACGCCAGGGCCAAACAGGCGTCAGCCGCCGCAGCCTGACCTTCAGCAATATTCTCGCCGCTGGCCGTTCCTGGACGGCGCCGGTGTATTGTGTGCTCTAATCTTTTTTGAACAGCCCTCCTCTTTATCCCGCCCCCACCATCGTCATTCCACCCTGGGTTGATAAACTCAAGATGAAATGACGATACGCCAACTCCAACAGGAAATTGAGCGGCACTATGCCGCCGGACCTGCCGCCATGGGCGACCCAGCTGCGGCGGCGGCCTTCTTTTCCTTGCGCGCCGCCATCGAAAGCGGTGAAGTCCGCGCCGCCTCGCCTGACCCTGCCTCGCCCACCGGCTGGCGGGTTAACGCCTGGGTCAAGCAGGGCATTCTTTTGGGCTTTCGCCTCGGCTACCTTCAGGAGCTGCCCGCCGGCGGCCTCTCTTTTGTGGATAAGCACACCTACCCTGTCCGCCATTTCGGTCCTGCCGACGGTGTGCGCATCGTTCCCGGCGGCTCCTCGGTGCGCGCCGGGGCATACGTCGCGCGCGGCGTGGTCTGCATGCCGCCCATGTACATCAACGCCGGAGCCTTCGTTGACGAGGGCGCCATGGTCGACTCCCACGCCCTGGTCGGCTCCTGCGCCCAGATCGGCAAACGCGTGCACCTCAGCGCCGCCGTCCAGATCGGCGGCGTCCTGGAGCCGGTCAACGCCAGCCCGGTGGTCATCGAAGACGACGTGCTGGTCGGCGGCAACTCTGGCGTCTACGAGGGAACCATCGTCCGCAAGGGCGCGGTCCTGGCCGCCGGAACCATCCTCACCCGCGGCACGCCCGTCTTCGACCTCGTCAACGGCACAATCCTCCGAGCCACGCCGGAGCTGCCCCTCATCATCCCTGAAAACGCCGTCGTCGTCCCCGGCTCCCGCGCCGTCGCCAGAGGCAAGGGTCAGGAGTGGGGCCTCTCGCTCTACGCCCCCGTCATCGTCAAATACCGCGACGACAAAACCAACCTCAGCACCGCCCTCGAAGATTTGCTGCGCTAGACAGCGCGCCCCGCCTTCGGCGCAGCTTTATCGTTCCTGGAGGCATCCGCTCGCGCTCATTGCACCGGCGGCCTCAGATACTCCTCGAAGTGGGCCAGGATGCGGTTGTATAAATGCGTCCGCACATCCGGGCCGGTGATGGAGTGCGTCTTGCGCGGGTAGAGTTGCAGGTCGTAGGGAATCTGGGCTTCGATCAGCTTCTGCACCAACTGAACTGTGTTCTCGATGTGCACGTTGTCGTCGCCGGTTCCCTGCGCCAGCAGCAGACGCCCCTTGAGATTGGCCGCCGAATTGACCACGGAGAAGTCGTGGTAACCCGAGGCGAATTCCGAGGGCAGGCTCATATAACGCTCGGTATAGATGGAGTCGTAGTTGCGCCAGTCGGTGACCGGCGCCACCGCAACCCCGGCGCGGAAGCGATCCGAGTGCGACATTGCATAGAGGGTGAAGGCGCCGCCCCAGCTCCAGCCCCACCAGCCCAGGCGCTTGCGGTCCAGTTGCGGATATTGGGCCAGCACCGTGTCCACAACGGTCAGTTGATCCTCCAGTTGCAACGGGCCAAAGTTGTGATAAGCGGCCTGGGCAAAGGCGCGTCCGCGTCCGCCCATGCCGCGATTGTCGGCGTGGAGCACGGCAAAGCCATGCTGGGCCAGCAACTCGTCGAAGAGCAGGCCATTCCCCCAGCGATTCGCGACGGTTAGTTCGTGTGGACCGCCATAGGGATTCACGATGAGAGGCACGCCGCCGGGACTGGCGGTCCCTTCGGGCAGCAGCAAAGTGGCGTAGAGGATTGTGCCGTCGTGGGCCTTCACCTCAAGCTGCCGCGGGGCGCGAAGCTGATAGGGTTCCAGCGCCCTGGTTTGCCAGAAGACGTTGCACTTGCCGCCTGCCTGGCAGAGGCGCAATGTGGGCGGATCGAGGCGCGTGGATTGTTTGTCGGCAAATGCGCCGCCGGCGGCAGCAAAGGTGCCCTCATGATGTCCCGCGCCGGCGCTTAACCGCTGGCGTTCGCCGTCAAAGCTCACCTGCCAGATCTGCTGCTCCAGCGGGTTGCCCTCGCTCGATTCGAATTCGATCAGCTTGTGCGCGGGATCGACGCCGAGAACCTCCCCCACCTCAAAGTCGCCTTTAGTCAGTTGCCGCTCCAGTTTGGCCATGGCGGCGCCGGGATCGGCCTGGTCATAACTGTAGAGATAGAGATGGTTGTGGCCGTCGGACCAATTGGTCAGCACGATTGCGCCGGAGCCGACGAAAACATCGTAGCTCTCGTCGAAGAAGGTATCGTCGGCAAGTTGGAGCGCCGGATGGGCCTGGCCGGTGGACCCATCGGCAAAGTAGATATCCCGGTGCTTGTGATCGCGGGTGATGGTCTCGATCCACAGCGTCTTGCCATCCACCCAGCCGAAGCGCGGGATGTAATCCTGTCCGGGGCGGATGGGCAGCTTGACCCACGCCGTTTTGCCGCCCTGCGCGCTCACCACGCCCACCCGCACATCGGGGTTGGGATCGCCGGGCTGCGGATAACGCTGCAGATCAACGCTGGCATGGGTGGGAATCCAGTCGGCGATGGGATACTGCGGCACCGCTGCCTCGTTCATCTCCAGATAGGCCAGATGCTTCGAGTCCGGCGACCAGAAGTAGTTGCTGCGAACATCCAACTCCTCCTCGTAAACCCAGTCCACCTCGCCGTTGAGTGTGGCGGGATTCGGCGCGGGAGCCACCACGGTCGCCGGCGAGCCGGAATCCTTCAGCCGCGCCACGGAAAGGCTATGGTCGCGAATGAAGGAGATGAATTCGCCGTTGGGCGAAAACTTGGGATCGTCGCCGGAGGCCGCGCCTGTAATGCCAACCTGCACCCCTGTGCCGTTGCGCAGATCGTAGAGCCAGAGGCGGCCGTTGGAGTCGAACAGCAGATGCGCCGAGTCCGGCGCCCATATGTAACTGGCCATGTTATAGCGGTCGCGATGGTCGCGATCCTTTTCCGAGTCGCTTGCCCCTGCCAACGAGGCCAGCTTGGCGTGGCTCATCAGCACGCGCGGGTTGCCCGTGACGGGGTCCACATCCATCAGCTCGCCGCCATCCATGTAAGTCAGGTGCTTGCTGTCCGGCGACCAGGTAAGATCTTCGGGCGGAGTTCCGATCAGCGGCCCATGGGCGAAGATGGCCTCCACGGTCAGAGGCTTCGCTGGCGCCTGGCCGGCCAACGGAAAAGTTGCAAGCGAAAGGCCGGTAACGGCTGCAATCAGAACGGCGGTTGCACGGGTCAAAGGAGATTCCTCCGGAAGCGGAGCTATCAGGCTGTGATCTGAAGGCGGGGGCTTCCAGGGAGCAGTGTAAATTACCGGGGTTCCCGGGTTGCATGCTGCGGGCCGAGCGATGTATCTTCCGGGTCATGCATTGGGCTACTCCGGAAGAACGGCGCAATCTTGGCCAGGCGCGGCGCAAGCAGGTGGGCCGCCAGGAACACAACGAATTCAACCCCAAGGCGCGCAAGGCCTCCCCGCTGGCGCTGCTTGCCCGGTCCATGCGCGGCCGCCTGCCGGCGCTCATCAAGCTCAAGTACGAACTGATGATGCAGTCGCCCTTCGGCTATTT
>JBEKZR010000307.1:0-4631 GCA_049509715.1 Occallatibacter sp.
CGCAGTTTTCTTCGCCTTGCTCTTCTTTTCGCACTTGGTCTGTCTGGCTTGCTGCCGGGCGCGATGCTCGGTTCCCGCACGGTCGAGGCCGCGCCCGAAGCGGAACACATTCCCTGCTGCGGGCCGGTTACGCTCGCGGGCGAGCGGCTTGCGGCGGCTCTCGACAGCATGAATGTCGAGTCGCTCTGGCTGGTCGGCGAGCATGTGAATTGGGAGAGCGGAGAACCGGACAGAGGAGCCGAGTACGAGGGGCCCGGCGACCATTCGCATTGCAGCGCGTTTGCCGCGGCGGCCGCCAAGCGGCTTGGAGTTTACCTGCTGCGCCCGCCGAAGCACGGACAGCTTCTGCTGGCCAACGCGCAAGCCGATTGGCTGGCTAGCGAAGCGGGCGCGCGGGCCGAATGGAGAAGCGTCTCCGATATGCGCGAGGCGCAGCGGCTGGCCAACCGGGGAAGCCTGGTGCTGGCGGTCTACCACAATCCGAACCGGCATGTGCCCGGCCACATTGCCATTGTCCGCCCGTCGGAGAAGTCAGCCGCAGCTCTGGAAGAGAACGGCCCGGAGATAATCCAGGCCGGCCAGCGGAACTACACGAAGATCAGCGCCAGAGTTGGCTTCGAGCACCATCCCGGCGCATGGCCCGATGGCATTCGATACTACGCGCACGCGATCGGGTGAGTTGCTGGCTGATGCATCCGGCTATGCGCCCAGCGCAAAGCAGCGGGCGGATTCGAGGAGCTTGGCCACCGATTCTTTGGAGCAGGACTCGGTGTAGATGCGCAGCAGGGGCTCGGTGCCGCTGGCGCGGAGCAGGAGCCAGGTTTCGGCGGCGTTGGGCTTGGTGGCGGCCTCGGGATTGTCGAGATAGAACTTTACGCCGTCGAGGGTGTCCTGGCGGAGGATGGGCATTCCGGCAAAGACCGGGTTGCCGGGCTGGAGGGCGAGGGCGCGGGCGATGGTGTTGTTCTTCACCTCATCGGGCAGGTCGAGGTCGATGCGGCCATATTGATGCTCGCCGTACTCGGCCTGGAGATCGGCGACGAGTTGGCCCAGGGTCTTGCCTTCCTCGGCCATGACGTTGGCCAGCAGCAGCGAGTTGAGCAGGCCGTCGCGCTCGGGCAGGTGGCGTTGGAAGCCGATTCCGCCTGACTCCTCGCCGCCCATCAGAATCTCGCGCTCCAGCATGTAATCGCAGACGAACTTGAAGCCGATGCCGTGCTCGATCAGCTCGCGGCCGTGCTTCAAGCAGATCCGATCCAGCATTTTTGTGGTGTTGAAGGCGCGGGTGACGGCGCCGGGCCAGTCATTGTGGCGCTTGAGCACCCAGCTCAGCAGGACGGAGTAAATCTTGTGCGGATCGACGAACTCGCCGTGCTCGTCGGTGGCTCCGATGCGGTCGGCGTCGCCATCGGTCGAGAAGCCGGCCTGGCAGCCGTTGGCTACGACCGCCTCGGCCAGGGCGCGGATGTGCGGCTCGATGGGCTCCGGGTTGATGCCGGGGAAGAGCGGATCGGCGTGGCCGCGAATCTGCACGTGGGCCACGCCCAGGCGGGTGAAGATATCCGAGAGGAAGGTCAGCCCTGCGCCGTACATGGAATCGATGCCGAACTTCATACCGGATTTCTGCAGCGCGTCGAGGCTGGTAAAACTCTCGATGGCCTTGAGGTACGAGGGCAGGAAATCGACTTCCTCAATGGCGGCGGGCCGCGCGGGGCGGGCGACGGGCCGGCCCAGGCGGGACTCGATCTCCGCGATGATGGAAGGCTTGCCCGATCCTCCGTACCAGGCCTTGTATTTGACGCCATTCCATTGCGCCGGGTTGTGCGAGGAGGTAATCACGATGCCGCCGGCCGCGCCGCGCTCGCGCACGCCGAAGCTGAGGGCCGGGGTGGGCGTAATGCCGTCGGCCAGGGCGACGGGGATGCCGGTGGAGGCCACCACCTCAGCGCAGGCGCGGGCAAACCTCTGTGAGCCGAAGCGGGTGTCGTAGCCGATGCAGAGTCCCCTGGCGGGGTCTTCTTCCGCTGTGCCTTTGCGGGAGTGGACGTAGGCGGCGATGGCCTCGGCGGCGATGCGGACGTTGGCAAAGGTGAAGTCGGCGGCGATGAGGCCGCGCCAGCCGTCGGTGCCGAATTTGATTTGAGGATGAGGCATGGTTGGGTTCCGGTACTCCCTGAAGACTAGGGTAATCGAGGCGGGAGACGGGGATGGGGTTTGCCGCGCATGATTGTAAAAGACTGTAGTTGTAGATATCCCAGGTTAGGCGCGATGAGGCAGCGCCGAACCTGGGGCACGCGGCTTCCGGAGTTGTGGTTTCCCAGGTCTTAAAATCGAGAGCTGGGAAACCCGGCCACCCGCCGATACTGCCAACGTCCACGGATCAGAGAAAACCGTGTTTTTCGGCGGGTCACTGGTTATACCGCTCCTTGTAGTACTCGATTTGCTGTTGGATCTGCTCCTTGGTCAGTCCCTTCATCCAAAGGTTTTCTGGTGAATCCATCACATCCTTGGTGACGCCGGGCATCAATTGTTCGGCATCGGGGATGAAGTGCATATAGTAGCCCTTGGCTACCTCGTAGAAGCCATGCCACTGGGTAAAGTCCGGCCCCATCATGGCCGTCCCCATGCGGGCTCTTCGTCCTTCGTGGTGCCAGAGTTCGAAGTAGTCCCATTTGATCTGAGTATCGAAGGGCGTGGAAGTGATCTTGTGCTCTTCGGCGAGCTTCTTCATGATCTTCGTTGCCGGTTCGCCATACTTGTTGTTGTACAAGTTGACCGTGTCGTCATATTGCTTGTAGAAATTTTCCACCAGTCCGGTGGCATGGCAGTTGAGGCAGACATCCTGCATGGCGGCGCGGTTCTGCTCCCAGTTAGGCTGGCGAATGCTGATGGCGGGCCGCAGCGTCCAGCTCAGATGGGTGCCCGCATCATGCGTGGTTGCCGGATGGCTGGGCGTTCCGCCCATGTGGCAGGTGACGCAGGTGGGCGCGGCGCTGTCATCCTTGCCCACGATCCAGGACTTGGAGTTCAGGTTCATCTTGTCAACGTTGGCGTTATAGATGACGCCATGCATGGATTCGTTGTATATCTCGATCTGGGGATGGTCCGGGCCCATATGACATTTGCCGCAGGTCTCCGGCTGGCGTGCCTGCGCCACGCTGAAGGAGTGACGGCCGTGACAGGCTGAGCAGGAACCTGTGCTGCCATCGGGATTGATGCGGCCCACGCCGCTGTTGGGCCAGGTGGCGGAGCTGAACTTTCCCTCGCCCAGATACTTCACCTCGCTACCGTGGCATTGCCGGCATTCGCTTTGCACGGCAGGAGCACCCTCTACAACCTCCCCAAGCACATTGTCCATGGAACCGATGAACTGCGCGGCTCTGGAGTGGCGGCTGTGTTCATACTGATCCACTTCCGCCGTGTGGCAGCGCGCGCAATATTTTGGCGTGACGATTACCGCGATCTTCTGGCCATAATGGTCAAACGCGACCGGGTCGTCGGCGTTAGCCTTGTGGCAGGTGTAGCAGTCGACACCCTGCTTGGCGTGCCCGCTGGTGCGCCATTGCTGCACCAATACCGGTGTGCTTCCGGTATGACAGTCCAGGCAAGTCGTACCTTCGGCGGAGATCTTCAGCTTAGCCGTAGTGGCGTTGTTCTTTATCGTGGCGGACTTCCCCGTTGCGGTTCCTTGTCCTGCCGCAGCAAGACAGGAACATACGATGAGTCCCGCAAACACAGCGAACTTCATTTTGATGCCCACGATGTTTCTCCACTAAAACTGCTTACTGGGCGGGTGCCCAACAAGGTCTCAACTTGGAGACTTGGGTTGCGGTTTCAGATCAATTCGGTGTGGCCGGAGAGATTCAGTTCCTTCACAATCTTGCCTACATCCTGGGAGCGGTCGCGGTGGGCGATCAACAGAGCATCTTCAGTGTCGATGATCACCAGGTTCTCTACGCCCACCAGGGCGACGAACTTGCGCGGGCTGTAAATGTAGTTGTTGCCCGCGTCAATGGCCGTGTGGCCCTCGGTTTCGGAGACATTGCCCTCGCCGTCTCCGCGCAGGCGGGTCTCAAGCTGGTACTCGTAGAGCGCGGCCCAGGAGCCCAGGTCGTTCCAGGTGAACTCGGCCGGGATGCAGTAGAGGTGGGAGAGGTGTTCGCCCTTGGCCGAGCGCGGCTCGAGCACCGCATAATCCACGGAAATGTTTTCACACTTGGGATAGAGGGCGTGAAAGACCTCTTCGAATTCGGGCGTTCCGTAGGCGGCGGCAATGCCCTCCAGCAGCGGAGCGGTCTCCGGCAGGTGCTCGCGCACGGCATGGGCCAGGGTGCGCGCCGACCACAAAAACATGCCCGAGTTCCAGTAGTAGTTGCCGGCGGCCACGAACTCCTCGGCCCGGTTCTGGTTGGGCTTCTCGGTAAATCGGCGCACGTGCAGAGCGGATTCGTCCTTGGTGTAGTCGCCGGTCTCGATATAGCCGTAGCCGGTCTCTGCGCGGGTAGGCTCAATGCCCAGCACCACCATGTTTTCGCCGGCCGCGGCCATGGCGATCCCCTTTTGCAATGTCTTGAGGAATCGCGGCTCGTCGGCGATGACGTGGTCGGAGGGAAAGACCCCCAGCACCGCCT
>JBEKZR010000308.1:0-4626 GCA_049509715.1 Occallatibacter sp.
CGGACCATCCGGCATGGGGATGAAGAGATCGCGCGGTTCCGCGGGCGTCCGATGCTGGCGCGGCTGGAGTATCGCGCGGGACTGATCGAGAGCGCGCTCGAAGAGGCCGGCTACAAGGCGGGCCGGTTTGCCGCCGTGGCCGGGCGGGGCGGGCTGCTGCCGCCGGCGGCTTGTGGCACGTACCTGGTGGACGAGGCGATGGTGGAAGAGCTGCGCCTAGCCAGCCGCGGAGAGCACGCGTCGAACCTGGGAGCCTTGCTGGCGCTCCGCTTCGCCACAGCCGCTGGGGTGAACGCGTACATTGTCGACCCGGTGACGGTGGACGAGTGGCAGGAGTGCGCGCGCCTCTCCGGCTCGCCGCTGGTTGAGCGCTCGTGCATCGGCCATGCGCTGAACACCAAGGCCGTGGCGCGGCGCTTTGCGCGGGAGAGTGAGCGCCGGTACGAGGCGCTGCGCCTGATTGTCATTCATATGGGCAGCGGAATCACCGTCTCGGCACACCGGGACGGACGGATGATTGACAACAATAATGCCACCGAGGAAGGTCCATTCGGTCCCGACCGGCCCGGTGGATTGCCGGTGCGGGAGCTGGTGAAGGTGTGCATCAGCGGCAGGTATACGCGGGATGAGCTTGACCGGCATGTCTTGGGAGACGGCGGACTCTTCGCATACCTGGGCACGCGAGACCTTCTGGAGGTGGAACGGCGGATCGACGCGGGGGATACAGAAGCCGGCCAGGTCTTCGAGGCGATGGTCTACCAGATCGCCAAAGAGGCAGGAGCGATGGCGGCGGTGCTCAAAGGCAAAGTGGACGCAGTGCTTCTGACCGGCGGGATGGCGTGTTCGGAGCGAGTGGTGAAGCTGCTGAGCGGATACCTGGAATGGATTGCGCCCATCACGGTTTATCCCGGCGAGGATGAATTGCAGGCGCTGGCCGAGGGGGTATTCCGGGTGCTCGACGGCGTTGAGCAGGCGAAGAGGTTGGGGGACGCGGATAGCCGCCGCCGGGAATGACAAAGAGCCGTAGTTTCTGCCGCCGGAGTTTCCGCGCGAGCCTGTTGGCGGCTTGTAGGGTGGGTGCAAAGACGGTTGGCTGGGGAGTGGCGCCCCGGCCAGAAGCAGGGAAGCTACATTCTCTGCAAGTTGGCGAACTTTTCCATCAGCTTTTTCATGCCGTGGCGGGCGAAGAGGACGGTAAGCTTGGCGTCTTCGCCGTCGCCTTCGCGCATCAACACGGTGCCTTCGCCGTACTTCGAGTGGCGCACGCGCTGGCCTTTTTTCAGGCCGGTTGCGCCTCTCGGTTCGGGAAGGTCGATGGCCGGGCGGGGCAAAGAGCCGGGCTTGCCGAGGCCTGACTTGCCTCCAAAGAAACGGGCGATGTTGTCGATGGAGTCAGGCGGCGGCGCTTCCGCGCTTTTTCCTTTCAAGCCGGATTCCTGGCTGGCCGGCCTGGGCTTGGCGGTCATCCACGACGCGACGAATGGCTTCGAGGAAGAGCTCTTTTGGGCGGCGCCAACGCCCTTGCTCCCGCCAGGCGCGAAGCGCGTTTCGCCGGCCGCGAAGGCCTCCTGGCTTTCGTCTTCGTAGTTGTAGTGCCGGTCGGCGAAGTCGCCGGCGGGGGTCTGCTTGCGGCCTGCGCGGTAGGCGCCGGGGTAGCCGGGAGTGGACCAGGACGATGCCTGCGGCCGGCCGCCGAGATTTTCGACTAGCTGGCTGGGAACCTCCTCCAGAAACTGCGAGGGAGCGCTCTCCTCCGGGGCGTCGTTGCCGTAGCGGCGGCGGTAATGCGCGCGGGTGAGGATCAGGGAATTCATGGCGCGGGTCATGCCCACGTAGCAGAGGCGGCGCTCCTCTTCGAGTTCGTCGGGATTATTGAGAGTGCGGGAGTGGGGGAAGAGACCCTTCTCCAAGCCGGCGAGAAAGACGAGCGGGAATTCCAGGCCCTTGGCGGCGTGCAGCGTCATCAGCGTGACGCGGGCTTCGGGATCGTACTGATCGGTGTCGGAGGCAAGAGCGGCGTGGTCGAGGAACTCGGCCAGGGTCTCGCCGCGGACCTCGGCGTCGTGGGCGGCGTTGGCCAGCTCCTTCAGGTTTTCAATGCGGCTGAAGGCCTCCGGCGAGCCTTCGGTCTCCAGAGCCTTGATGTAGCCTGTGCGGTCGATGAGGAAACGGATCAGCTCGGGGAGGGTGTCGGCGTCGCCGGGGGCGCGGAAACCGGGGATGCCCTCTTCATCAGATTTGAGGGTCGCCGCAATCTCATTGTTCGGTTCTTCAATCCTTTCAGATGGAACAACGCTGGGAACGTCAAGATCGCGTTTACAAAGGTCGTCGAGATCTTTCACTAGACTTCGAATTGCATCTGAATTGAATTTCCAAACCTCTGGTCTGTCCCCGAGAAACTGATGCAGACACTGGCGCCCGACCTGTTTGTAGCTTCCGTCCTCGTTCCTGAGGATGAATGTATCATTTCGCTTTCTCCGTTTATTGCAGTGCTCACATTTCTCTGGATCATCCAAATACTTATCAGGAATTACTTCTTCATCCACTGGGTAGACCTTTGGGTCGCCTTTGCTGTTATGCACTACTCCTATCATTTCCCAGCCGCCGATTCGTAAAGGGTCAAAATTGACAGCGATTTTCAATGGGTCATTACCCTTGGCGGTCGCTTTGGGTGCACTCACACCGATGCTTGCCGCTTTCTGCTCCAAGACTCGCAGTCGATGTTGTAATTTCTCATACGCCGACTCGCTTATGTTCCACGTTTTTCCCGCAAGGGAAACTTCAATTGTCTTTTGGGCCGATACGGGCTCGGGGATGGAGTTGGGCTTGGATGCTGACCGATCCGGCTCGGTCGCTTGTTTGGGCATGGTGAGGAAGGGGCGTTTGGCCTGCGCGGCAAAGGGCGAGAAGCTGCTGGCGTCGAGAGGCGGCATCTGGGGGTGGTCGTCGCCACTGCCGAACTCGAAGCCGGTGTCGGCATCCTCGCCGGATTCATCTCCAGCGGCTACGTCAGTCGCCAGTTTGCCGGCAAAGTCGGGGTCCATCATGGCCTGGGCGTCGAGGATGAGCTGGCGGAAGGATTCCAGAGCCATGAGGGCGCGGGTGGGGATGAGCCGGTTCGACAAGGCAGCGGCAATGGCCTCCCAGGTGGAGCTGCCCGTTTCCAGAGCAAGCCGCTCCAGCGTTTCCAGGGACGTCTTTCCGATGCCGCGGGCTGGGGTGTTGATGACGCGTTGCAGGGCCATGGAATCGTGGGGATTGCGGATGAGGCGGAGGTACCCGAGCAGGTCCTTGATCTCGGCGCGCTCGTAGAAGCTGAAGCCGCCCACCATGGTGTAAGGGATGTTGTAGCGGCGCAGCGCCTCCTCGAAGAGGCGGGATTGCGCGTTGATGCGGTAAAGCACTGCGCAATGAGGCCCTCCGGGCTCTTGAGTTTCGGACGAGTTTCCCTGGCGGAGGAACTGCTGAATTCGGTCGGCGATGAAGAGGGCTTCGTTTTCGCCGTCGGGAGCCTCGTAATAACCGATCAGGCTTCCGCCCTGGCGATCGGTCCAGAGCCTCTTGCCCTTGCGGCGGAGGTTGTTGGCGACGACGGCGCCGGCGGCTTCAAGAATCACCTGAGTGGATCGGTAGTTCTGCTCCAGCCTGATGATGCGGGCATTGGGAAAATCCTGTTCAAACTCCAGAATGTTGCGGATGTCGGCGCCGCGCCAGGAATAAATGCTCTGATCCTCGTCGCCGACGGCGCAGACGTTTTTGGCTTCTCCGGCCAGCAGCTTCATCAGCTCGTATTGGGGGCGGTTGGTGTCCTGGTACTCGTCCACCAGCAAATAGCGGTAACGGCGCTGGTAGCGCTCGCGGGCTTCGCTCGACACTTTGAGCAGGCGCACGGCTTCCAGCAGCAGATCGTCGAAGTCCAGAGCGTTGCTCTTGCGCAACTCGGCCCGGTAGCCCTGGTAGATGTGGGCGATGCGCTCGCTGTTTGGATCCTTGGAGGCGAGGTAGAACTCCTGCGGATCGATCATGTGGTTCTTGGCCCAGGAGATGCGGCCCAGAACCGCGCGCGGCGTCAGTTGCTTGGTGTCCAGCCCCATGCGGCGCATCACCTGTTTGACGATGGCCTCCTGGTCGTTCTCGTCGTAAATCGCAAAGGAGCGGGTGAGACCGTCGTTACCGACTTTGAGGGCCTCGATGTCGCGCCTCAGCACCCGCACGCAAAACGAGTGGAAGGTACACAGCAGCGGCTTTGCCAGCGATGAGTGGCCGAGCAGTCGGTCGACGCGTTCGGCCATCTCGCTGGCGGCCTTGTTGGTGAAGGTGACGGCCAGGATGGAGTCGGGGGCGACGCCCTTCTCGCGGATCAGCCAGGCGATGCGGCTGGTGATGACGCGGGTTTTGCCGGAGCCGGCGCCGGCCAGGATGAGCAGGGGACCTTCAGTGGCCTCGACGGCGGCGCGCTGTTCGGGATTCAGGTTGTCGCTGAGCGGTTGCACGGCTGCCGTGTCCAGGCGGGAAGGGTCCTGTGTTTAGTGTACCGGTCAGGCCGCAGTGAGGCGGAAGCGGAGGTAGAGCAGGCTGCAAACCCGTTATTCTGGAGAAGCCATGACTCTCCCAATCAAGCCGGTT
>JBEKZR010000309.1:0-4597 GCA_049509715.1 Occallatibacter sp.
GATGGTGGTGCCGTGGCCGCCCAGAAACTTGGTGGCTGAGTTGACCACGATGTCCGCGCCCCACTCGATGGGCCGCACCAGCGCCGGCGACGCCGAAGTATTGTCGATAACCAGCGGCAGCTTGTGCTCGTGGGCGATGGCGGCCAGTTTCTCAATGTCCACCACGTCCAGCTTGGGGTTGCCCAGCGTCTCGGTATAAATCGCGCGGGTCTTGCCGTTGATGGCCGCCTTCAAGCCGTCGAAGTTGTCCGCGTCAACAAACTTGACCAGGATTCCCAGCTTCGGCAGCGTGTAGTGGAAGAGGTTGTAAGTCCCGCCATAGAGCGAGGTGGTGGAGACGATCTCGTCTCCCGCTGAGGCCAGGGTGGTCAAGGTCAGCGTCTCAGCCGCCTGGCCCGAGGCCGTGGCCAGCCCCGCCACTCCGCCTTCCAGCGCAGCCACACGCTTCTCAAACACATCGGTGGTGGGGTTCATGATGCGGGTGTAGATGTTGCCGAACTCCTTGAGCGCAAAGAGCCGCCCAGCGTGGTCCGCGTCTTGGAAGACGTAAGAGGTGGTCTGGTAGATGGGCACGGCCCTTGCGCCGGTCGTTGGGTCGGGCGTTTGGCCTGCGTGGACGGCAAGGGTGGCAAACTGCTGCTTCGCTTCGGACATTCTTCGCTCCTTCAGGTTCCTGTGGCTTTGGTTTGTGGATGCGACGGGGGCGGGTTGCGGGCCGCGCCAACAAAACGGCCCGAATCCTCTCCGGGACCCGGGCCGCCTGACTTCAAGATCGGTTGCGTCTAGCGCATCTGCCTCTCAAGAGCCGCACGGACAGGTCTCCATGCCATACACATGCACATGGCCATGACCGCAATTCCGTGATTCCTTAAGTTCAGCATTAATAGCAGTATTCATGGGAACCGCGGCAAATGTCAAATAGAAACCGAAGCCGCGGCGTCCGGGTGAGCATATTCTTGCTGATGAGATGGCAACCAGAATGCAAAAGAGTCTCTATCCCAGCTTGCTTGCCGGTTGGAGGTTCCTCCTGTCCTTCCGGAAGAGGAAATGGTCGCTGGAGGACTACCCCATCGTTGTCCGGAAACAGAGCCATTCCAGCCAGCCTTTGGGCAAGACCGGGCAATGGACCCTCGCTGCTTATCATGCACAAATCGTAAACTGGACTCTGAGCGGCTCTGGCGAAACAGCCGCGGCGGCGATGGAGAGCCTCAGGGAGAGATTCAACCACGCACGAGAGAATCGTCCGTTGATGCCCCGCCCCGGAACGCGCGTCCCCATCGAATTCGCCTCGCGGAAGCGGATCGAGGCAAACTCGGCCCTGGCAGCCGAGTTCCTGGAATCCGTGCTGGGACACGGCGAAGCATGGATCTCGGATGAGTCTTCGCTCTGGGACTTCGCGCTAGGGCATTCACTCGACGATTACTACGCCAAGATTCGCGCTCTCTACGATGTGGATGTCTCCGATGTTCCTGGCGGGAATCTCGCCGGGATCATCGAGAGGATTGCTCAGTCAAAGCAAAAGCAGCTGCAACCGGATGGAAAACCCTGATCCCCGTTCCCTGTCGTCTATTCCCCGTTCCTACTCCTCCGCCTTCCACACATAGGCTCCCGGCTGCGGCAGGCCGATGTGCGCCAGCACCCGGTACACGAACTGCCGCGCCATCTCGGTCGAGTCGATGGGGTGGATATAGAACGCCGGAATCACCGGGAAAATCACCGCGCCCGCCTCTGCGGCCAACGTCATGTTGCGCAGATGAATGCGATTGAACGGCGTCTCCCGCACACACAGCAGCAGCGGCCGCCGCTCCTTGAGAGTTACGTCAGCGGCGCGGGCGATGAGCGAGTTGGCCAGGCCGAGGGCAATAGCCGCCAGCGTGCCCATCGAGCAGGGCAGAATAATCATTCCGTTCGAAGGATGGCTGCCGCTGGCGATGGCCGCGCCAATGTCCGCATCCGAGAGCTGCACGGTCTTTGTGGGGGGCGCGCCAAGCAGCTTTTCCAGCAGATCGTTGCGTCCACTCACGCCCAGCTCTTCGGCCAGCACGCGCAACGAGTTCTCCGAAGCCACAAAGTGGACGCGAGCCATGCGCTCGTCCGCCTCCAGGGCGCGCAGCAACTCGCGGCCAAAGACCGCGCCGGATGCGCCGGTGAGTGCGACGGTGAGGTTCATGGCTGGGGAGCGGTCTCCTTTTGGAATTTATGCACTGGTATGTATCGCTGGCCGTCGTAATGAAAGATGCTTGTGTATGTTGTTCCCCCAGCAAACCCGACACTACGAATATCCCGGTAACCATTTGTTCTGCTTTTTAAGAGATATATTCCATAGGCATTTTCAAAGAGAAGAACTTGAACGTGATCGCTCTTATCGCGGACAATCCAGAACCAATCGCAGTCTGCTCCGCTCATCGGATCCTTACCGAGTACAACATCATCCGTCTCATCGGCATTATTGAGATGAACTCTTACAACGAGGAATAATTTGCGAAGTTCCTCGCGATTGAGCTTTTGTAACCGATACCAGTTCTCTTTTGCCTCGGGGGTCTTCAACAGTGCATCGAGTATAGCATCCGACTGAGGGACTGCACCGTCAAATCCTCTATTCCCATCATCGGGATAAAACGTAGAGGGCTCCGTTGCCGGTTTCGAGCTAGCCGATTGCGCTGTCGCAATTCCGGCGGTAACAAGCACACAAATCATCAAAAAGGCCATTCTAAATTTCATGTTCATAGCCGCTCCTCTCGTCTTTCGCGCTACATTGCGGAGGGTTGGAGCGATCGCGCCGTAGGCGCAATGGTTATTAGCCCCGCGCTTCAGCGTGGGGTTGCTGGCCACACCGAAAAAGCCGGAGTCCCGTAGGGACGGCGCAAACACCACTCATCCAAACACATAACGCTCATCGTACACGATTCCACAATCGCGCAATAGAGCAACAAATTCCGCCTCAAAATCGCGTTTGCGGTGATGCTCTTCTTGGTTTTGTATGTACTCCTTCACGACTTCAATCTGCGAGGGACTGACGCTGAATGCTCCGTAACCCTCCTGCCAGGAAAAACCATCGCCCATCAACCGGGAAGAACTTCCTTTGAGCTTCTGAACGGCATGGGCAAGGGAACAAGGAGCCGGCAAGTCAAATAACAGATGAACGTGATTGGCCGTTCCACCCGCGGCGATGAGCGAGAAGCCCTCGCCGCGCGCAATGCCGCCCAGGTAGGCATAGAGTTCGGCGGTTCGGGCGGCGGGGATCAGCGAGCGGCGCTCTTTGGTGCTGAAGACACAATGAATGAAATTGCACGCGTAAGTGTGGGCCATGCTACACCGTCCCGACGGGACTCCCAGTTTATAATAACGACTCCCAACCCCACGCTGAAGCGCGGGGCTAATAACCATTGCGCCTACGGCGCGGATTCCTGGACCTGCTGCATCCTTGCTACTCGCCCAGCACCCGCTTGAAGATCGCGTCCACATTCCCCAACTGCCGCGTATAGTCGAACGTTTTCGCCAACTTTTCCGGGCTCAGCAGCGCGGTAATCGCCGCATCCTTGGCTATTTCGTCGCGGAATACCAGGTCCTCTTTCCACGCCTTCATCGCGTGCTCCTGTACCAGCTTGTACGCGTCCTCGCGCAGCATTCCGGCCTCGGCCAGGTCCAGCAGCAACTGGCCGCTGAAGATCAGCCCGCCCGTGCTTTCGAGATTGCGCTTCATGCGCTCCGGATAGACCAGCAGCCGGCCGATGAGATCGGTTGTCTTGGCCAGCAAATAGTCCACCAGGATGGTCGAATCCGGAAAGATCACCCGCTCCACCGAGGAATGCGAGATGTCCCGTTCATGCCACAGCGCAACGTTTTCAAAAGCTGCCTGCGCATTGCCGCGCAGCACGCGCGCCAGGCCGCTGATCTGCTCCGCAGTAATCGGGTTCTTCTTGTGCGGCATGGCCGAGGAGCCCTTCTGCTTCTCACTGAAATACTCCTGCGCCTCGCGGACTTCAGTGCGCTGCAGGTGCCGAATCTCGACCGCAATCTTGTCCAGCGTGCTGCCGATAATCGCCAGCGTCGAAATATACGCCGCGTGCCGGTCGCGCTGGATCACCTGCGTAGCCACTGGCGCAGGTTTCAGCCCCAGCCGCGCGCAGATACGCTCCTCGTGCTCCGGCTTCAGGTGGCCAAAGGTCCCCACCGCGCCGGAGAACTTGCCCACCCTCATGTCCTCGGCCGCCGCGTTGAACCGCGCCAGATTGCGCTCCATCTCCGCGTACCAGTTCAGCAGCTTGAGGCCAAATGTGGTCGGCTCGGCATGAATCCCGTGCGTCCGGCCTATCATCGGCGTGTGCTTGAACTCGATGGCCCGCCGCTTGAGCACCGCCAGCAGCTCCACCAGCCCGGCACGAATCAGTACCGAGGCCTCCTTCACCTGCAGCGCCTGGGCCGTGTCCACCACGTCGTTTGAAGTCAGCCCATAGTGCAGCCAGCGGGACTCGCCCCCCAGACCCTGCGCTGTCAGGCTCTCCGCCACTGCGGTGGTAAAGGCGATGACGTCGTGCTTCACCTCCGCCTCGATCTCCTGAATGCGGGCCACGGAAAAACCGGCCTTCGTGCCGAT
>JBEKZR010000031.1:0-16894 GCA_049509715.1 Occallatibacter sp.
GCTGCCGCCTCCGGTAGTACCTGCATTGAAAATGCGATTTTGTACCGTTTAAGCGGACGCAAACGAGGACTGAAAACATGTCGGTGACATACTACCCGGAAAGCATCAACTTCAGTTTGCTCCCCGAACCCGAGAGCCGTTCCGCCTCGTTTATCACCAGTACGGTGATCAACGGGATTATTCTTGCCCTTTGCATTTACTTTGGATTGACGGTCAAACATGTGGTCGATACGCACAAGTATGAGCAGACGCAGTTGATCGTCCCAGACACTCCGCCCAAGCCCAAGGCCAAGACACCCCCGTCGCCTCCCCCGCAGGATTTGCCCAAACTGCCTGAGGTGAAGCTGGACGCGCCCAAGATCATGGTGCCCAAGCCCAAGCCGGAGCCCAAGCTGCCCGACGTGAAGATGGAAGCCAAGGTAGCGCTGCCGGCCATCAAGCTGGCCAGGACGTCCGTCATACTGGCGCCTCAGCCCAAGACGGCTCTGGCGCCCGCGGCCATGCCGGCGCAGGACAGCAGCGTCAAGCCCTCCACGAAACCTGTCCACCTCGGCGATACCTTCGGCGTCACGCCCAATCCCAATGCCCGGGGGCCGGCCACCATTGCGGCCATCGGCAACCCGTATGGAGGCATGAACGGCCCAGCCATCGCGCCCCATGGAGTGCCAGGCTCGACCGGCATTGGCGATGGAATTAAATTCGGCAACAACGGCGGCAGGCCCGGCGGCAAGGTAGCCTCAGCCAGCATTCCGGACGCTAAGAAGGCGGCCCCATCGGGTAACGTGGGCAAAGTAGCCTCGGTCGGCATTTCCACCGCGCCCACAGCTGTGGCGACTGTCCCCAGAGTGGTCGCTGAACCGGTCATCACCGAAGTCGAGGTCCTCTCCAAACCGGAGCCCCAGTACACCAACGAAGCCCGGCAGTTGAAGGTTCACGGCGATGTCGTCCTGCGCGTTACCTTCACCGCCTCTGGCCAGGTTGTGGTGCAAGGCCTGGTGCATGGACTGGGTCATGGCCTGGATGAGGAAGCTCGCCGGGTGGCGGAGGGGATACGATTCCGTCCAGCCACCCGCAACGGACAGGCGGTCGACGTGACGACCAATATCATCGTTACGTTTCAGTTGGCGTAGCATTTATGTTGCACACAGAAACAAAGGCTGAACTCAGCCGCGCGACAGCGAAACGGCGCTCGCGGCCGGAGGAAGACCTGGAAGAACTCACACTAGGAGCTTGACATGACGTTTCGGAAGATCCCCCTCCCCTTCCTGATCCTTATTCTGGCCGTGCCCTGCGCGTACGCGAAGAAGGAACCGAAGTACGAACCGACGCACCCGCTCACCGCCGAACAGGCCGCGCTGGTGGAAAAAGCCGTCGGACGTGAAAAGGTGCTGATCAAGAGCATCCAGCAGCGCACGCCGCTGGTGGAGACCTACATTCAGAACACGCGGCCCGATGTGAAGCTCTATCAGGTGCCGGTCGATGACCAGTACATGCTGAGCCGCATCGATTTCGGCAGGGCCTTCTTCGACAAGAGCTACGAACCCCGCACGGCCGCCAAGCGCGGCTTCTTCAAGGGCTCGTTTGGGGCCATTACCGGGCTGACCAAGGCGCTGGGGCTGGAGCGGTTTACCTATCAACCCAGCGGCTTCATGATGATGATGTTCCTGGACCCCAAGGGCTTCGACCAACAGCACTACGAGTTCAGCTTTGTGCGCCGGGAGTTTCTCGGCTCGGTCCGCACCTGGGTCTTCGACGCGCACCCCAAGGTAGCCGGCCAGGGCCGGTTCTATGGCCGCATCTGGATCGAGGATGAAGATGGCAACGTAGTCCGCTTTAACGGCACCTACACCGGCCCCCCCACCGAGGACTCCTACAAGTACTACTTCCACTTCGACAGTTGGCGCATGAACGTGCAGCCCGGAATCTGGCTGCCGGTGGCCGTCTACGTGGAAGAGACAACCCGCGCCGAAAGCGCAAAGATGGTCGGACTGAAGGCCCAGACGCACTTCTGGGGTTACTCCCTCAAGCTGCCCACCCGGGATAGCGAGAACGTCAGCGTGAAGGTGGAAGAAGCCGTCGACAAGAGCGACGATTCGCAGGACATGAGCCCGCTGCAGGCCACGCGCGCCTGGGTCACGCAGGCCGAAAACAACGTAATCGATCGCCTGGTGGAGGCCGGGCTGGTGGCGCCGCTCGATCCAGGGGGCTACGAAAACAAGATTCTGGATCAGATCGTGATCAACCTGGTCGTACCTAACAACCTGGCCTTTACCGACCAGTTGCATACGCGCATCCTGCTTTCGACCACCATCGAGACCACCACGGTCGGCAACACCATCCTCATCAGCAAGGGGCTCATCGACAGCCTGCCCAACGAAGAGGCGATCGCCTCGGTGATTGCCATGGAACTGGCCCACATCGCCATGGGCCACCATATCGACACGCGCTACGCCTTCAACGACCGCCTTCTCTTCCCCGACGAGTCGTCTTTCCAGCGCATCGATATGTACCACTCGGACCACGACAACGCGGAAGCCGCCAAGAAGGCCATGGAGTACCTGCAGAACTCCATGTACAAGGACAAGCTGCCCACGGCGGGCCTCTACTATGCGCAGTTGGTCGATCGCGCCAAGGTGCTCAAGAGTCTCAACACTCCCAAGCTCGGCGATTCGCTGCTCCAAGCCGACGGAACCCCGTGGATGGCCGATCTGGAGAGGATGGCGCCCAGTCTGAACTGGGAGGACCTCACCCAGACTGCCGCCCTGCCTCTGGGCAGTTGGCTCAAGACCGATCCCTGGGACGACAAGGAGCACATGATCAACGCCAAACGGTATGCGCCCATGAACGCCCGCGACAAGATGCCGTTTGAAGTGACGCCGCTTTTCTACAAGCTGCAGCGCTACGATGCATCCCGCGCCGAAATACCGACAGCGCCGGCCACAGCCGCCCCTCAGACGCCGCCAGCCGCGGGCAATCAGCCAGCAGCGCCGGCCACAGCCGCTCCTCCGACGCCGCCTGCCACGGGCAATCAGCCGGCAGCGCCGGCCACAGCCGCCCCTGTAACGCCGCCGCCTGCGGCGGCGCCCACGCCAACTGCGCCGACGCAGTAGCAGAGCAAACTTGGAGAACCCTGGACGGCACGCGCCGCACAGCTCATTCCGGACAGGGTTCTCGCTTGAAATTCACAATGCCTTAGCGCAGATTCACCCCGCCTTCCCCAGAATGGATAAACATTGTGCCCACCTGTTTCCCTGCTATGAAACGATCGATCGTTGCCTGGCTCTCCGTCCTGCTTGCCGCCGCCACCTTACCCGCACATGCGCAGGTGTCTCCCTCGGCCGTCACCCGGCAGTTTTCCATCACCGCCGGCGCCCTCGCGTCCGGCTTTCAGACCGACTACCAGGGAAGTTACGTCGCTCAAGCCAGCTCCCAGCCCCTGTATGGCGCGGGCGCCTATGTAGACGTGAAGTTCACCCGTTGGGTTCAGGTTGAAGCGGAGGGCCGCTGGCTGCGTTTCAACCAGTTCGAGAACATCAACCAGAGCAACTACCTGATCGGCCCCCGGCTTCCCATCCAGAGCCTGCGCTTCTGGCGGGCGACCCCCTATGCCAAAGTCCTGATCGGCTACGGGAAGATGAACTTCGAGTACAACGAGGGCACGGGCAGCTTCACCGACATCGCATACGGCGGCGGCGTGGACATCAAGCTGACCAAGAGGATCAGCATCCGGGCCATCGACGTCGAGTACCAGGAGTGGCCCCGGTGGCTGAATAGCTCGCTCTATCCCTACGGCGCCAGCGTGGGCATCGGCTACAAGGTATTTTGAAGGCGCCGAAGCCAGGAAGGAATCTTTCCTGTGAGCGGCTGGCGCGGATTATGGTAGTCTGTGGTCTCCGGGACCGCAGAAACGCTGGCGCGTCTCCGGAATCCCTCGCGTAACTGGCGATTCAGGTGGGCCACCACCGGGGAGCGCGAGGCAGTCCAATGCCGATCGCCTGGGCACTCAGTTCCATGTCCAGCGAACTCGTAGAAAGGACTGCCCATGACCCGTTTACAGACCAGTTTCCGCGATTTCCTGTTCGCATCCGATCCCGAGATATTCGCGGCAATTGCCGGCGAAGAACTTCGGCAACAGGAAGGAATCAACCTGATTCCTTCAGAAAACTACACCTACCCAGAGGTTCTGGCCGCGCTCGGCTCGGTCCTGACCAATAAGTACTGCGAGGGCTACCCCGGCCGACGGTACTATGCCGGGCAAACCTTCACGGACCGGGTTGAGAACGCCGCCCGGGAACGCGCCTGCCGGCTGTTTCGAGCCGAACACGCCAATGTGCAGCCGCTCTCCGGTTCGCCCATGAATCAAGCGGTCTATCTGGCCTTCATGAAACCGGGCGACACGATTCTGGGCATGGACCTCTCCCACGGAGGACACTTGACCCATGGCGCTCCGGTCTCGCACATGGGACAGATCTTCAATTTCGTCCGCTACAAGACCAGGCCGGAACAGGCGGGATGCATCGACTTCGACGAAGTGCGGAGGCTGGCGCTGGAGACCCGGCCGAAGATCGTTCTTTGCGGCTACACCTCGTATCCGCGGGAGTACGACTATGCGGCTTTCCGCTCCATCGCCAGCGAAGTTGGCGCGCTGGCCATGGCGGACGTATCCCATGTGGCCGGCATGATCGCCGCCAACGTCCTGCCCAATCCCCTGGACGCGGGTTTCGACATTGTGACCACCACAACCCACAAGAGCCTGCGCGGACCTCGCGGCGGCATGATTCTCTGCCGCAAGCAGTTCGCTAAACCGATCGACAACTCAGTCTTCCCCGGCTTGCAGGGCGGGCCGCACATGAACAGCATCGCCGCCGCCGCCGCCGCCTTCCGCAAGGCCGAAGAAACAGAGTTTCAGAATTACGCGCGCCAGATTCTTGCCAATGCAAAGGCGCTGGCGGAGGCGCTCACGCAAGCGGGCGTAACGCTGGTCACGGGCGGCACCAGCAATCACATGATGGTAGCCGACACGGTCACGAGTTTCGGCATAGACGGCAAGCAAGCGGAGCAGACCCTGGAACAGATCGGCATCGCCACCAACAAGCAGGTGATTCCGGACGACAAGAACCCTCCGCTGCGGCCGAGCGGCATTCGCATGGGCACCCCGGCTTCAACCACGCGGGGAATGCTGGAGGAGGATATGCGCCGCATTGCGGGATGGACCGTGGATGCCCTTCGCCACTCCGGAGACGCTTCCCGGCTCTCCCGGCTGGCGAGCGAGGTGCGAGAGTTCAGCGCTACATTCCCGATTCCAGGCTTCGATAACCTGCCCTGGTAGTTTGTTCTGATTACCCAGGAGCGAAACAAACATAAGAAGGGCCGCTCCGCATGGAGTGGCCCTTCTTACTTGCCTGAATCATCCCGCCATTATGCCGGAGAAGGCGAACCCTCCGCATATCCCGACCCGCGCGTCTTTGGCTTCAGCCCCCGAGGCATGCTCTTCAGTCTTCGGGATGCTACTTCGCGGCGTCTTCGTTCTTATCGTCCTTTGGCGAATCGATATAGATCAGCACAAAGCGCGTAGCTTTGGCACCGGACTCGTCAATCCATACGATGCGGAATTGGTGAGGAGAACCGGCGCGGAGTTCGTGATGATTGGAAGAGAGTGAATCGTCTGACAAAGTCACACCGCCATCCTTCTGCTCCGAACAGGTTAGACCGCTTCGTGTGGCGGATTGTGCACCAGTAGGCTTGCCCTGATTGCATTCAAGCACCTCGCCGTAGATAGAAAGCGGCTTTCGATAAAAGGCGAGAATTCGGTCAGGAGAGTCCGTCGTTGTGTATTTGGCGACGACTAACCTGAAGTGAGTTTTTCCGAAGGCAAAACCCAGATCCGCGTTGGAATCGTCGTCCGATCCTTTGACGAGAGTTGCGCCAGGATATGCGGGCAAGCCGACGTCCTTCGCACCGGCATGAGAGTTGGCATGCACTTCCAGGTTGAAGTCTTTGTTCTGTGCATAAGATAACCCGCCATCAAAAGCCAGAACAGCCGCACATAGAGCCATCACTGGGATAACGAAGAACCGGCATGTCACAATGCGCATGGAACGCCTCCACTAAAGTATCTGAAAGGTCCGTACGTCGGAGAGGAGATGAAAGTTCCATCTCTGCAAAAATAAGAAAGGGCCACTCGTAAAGAGTGGCCCTTCGTCGCGTTCGAAGTTGTATTGTCCTTACGCCGGTGAAGGCGAGCCCTCGGGGTAGCTTGGTCCGCTGCGGCTTTCGGGCTTGAGCACCTGCTGCACGTCGCCGCCGGTGTCGGAGGGAGAAGCGAGAGCGGAACGCAGCGGGGGGAGTTCCTTTCCCTCGATGAGCATTTGGACCTCTTCCGCATCGATGGTTTCGCGCTCCAGCAGGGCCGCGGCGATGCGGTGCATGGCGTCGGCGTTCGACTCCACGATGGAGTGCGCCGACTGGTAGGCCTCGTCGATCAGACGGCGCACCTCAAGGTCGATCTGACGCGCCGTTTCTTCGGAGAAGTCGCGGTGCTGGGCGATTTCGCGGCCCAGGAAGATCTGCTCCTCCTTCTTGCCGAAGGTGAGCGGACCCAGCCGGCTCATGCCGTATTCGCAGACCATGCGCCGGGCCAGGTCGGTGGCGCTCTCAATATCGCTGCCCGCGCCGGTGGACATCTGGTTGAGGAAGATCTCCTCCGCTACCCGTCCGCCGTAGGAAATGGCCAGATTGGCTTCCAGGTATTCCCGGGTGTAATTGTGCCGGTCGCCGGGCAAGAAGACGGTGACGCCCAAAGACATGCCGCGAGGAATGATCGTGACCTTATGAATTGGGTCAGAGTGCTCGTGCTTGAAGGAGACCAGCGCGTGTCCCGCCTCGTGATAGGCGGTCACCCGTTTTTCTTCCTCGGTGAGCAGCATGGACTTGCGCTCGGCGCCCATGAGCACCTTGTCCTTGGCCACCTCGCAGTCGTACATAACGACCTGCTTGCGGTTCATGCGCGCGGCGCTCAGCGCGGCCTCGTTGACCATATTGGCCAGGTCGGCTCCGCTGAAGCCGGGAGTTCCGCGAGCCAGCACGTTCAGGTTCACATCGTCGGCGATGGGAACCTTCTTCACATGCACGCGCAGAATCTCTTCGCGGCCGCGCACGTCGGGCAGTCCAACCACCACGCGGCGGTCGAAGCGGCCGGGGCGCAGCAGCGCCGGGTCCAGCACGTCGGGGCGGTTGGTGGCGGCCACCAGGATCACGCCGTCGTTCGATTCAAAGCCGTCCATCTCGACCAGCAACTGGTTGAGGGTCTGCTCGCGCTCATCGTGTCCGCCGCCCAGGCCGGCGCCGCGATGGCGGCCCACGGCGTCGATCTCGTCAATAAAAATAATGCAAGGCGCATTTTTCTTGCCCTGCTCGAACAGATCGCGGACGCGGCTGGCGCCAACGCCGACGAACATCTCAACGAAATCGGATCCGGAGATGGAGAAGAACGGCACGTTGGCCTCGCCGGCCACGGCGCGGGCGAGCAGCGTCTTGCCGGTTCCCGGAGGTCCGACGAGCAGCACACCCTTGGGAATGCGTCCGCCCAGCTTCTGGAACTTCGCCGGCTCACGCAGGTATTCGATGATCTCCTTCAGCTCTTCCTTGGCCTCGTCCACGCCGGCCACGTCCTTGAAGGTGATCTTCTTCTGCTGCATGGAGAGCAGGCGCGCGCGGCTCTTGCCGAACGACAGCGCCTTGTTCCCGCCCGACTGCATCTGGCGCATGAAAAAGAACCAGATGGCGCCCAGCAGAATGAACGGACCCAGGCTGAACAGGGCCTGCAGCAGGTAGTTGTTCTGCGGTTCCTTCTTGGAGAAGTGGGCATCGGAGGCCAGCAGCGCAGCCTCAAGGCTCTCGTAGTGCTCCCCGACGTGGGTGTGGAACTGGTCCTTGGGCGAGGCCTTCATATGGCCGTGCAAGTCCCCGCCCTGGATCTCCGCATCGAGCACGTGCCCCTGCTTCACCTCGCTGAACAGGTCGGAGTAGGGAATCTCCCTATCCTTGCCCATGCTGGCGCCCCTCTGCCACACGCCAAAAAGAAGCATGAGGCAAATGAGGATGAAAACCCAGAACATGATCGATCTAACGGTCGAATTCACCAGGATTCCTCTTTCCCGGCGGGGGAGCAGCCGCGCAAAGAACCTTCTACTTCGCCTACCTCACCCTTATAGACGCGCGCAACTCCCTTCAAGTCACAGAAAGTTCACATCGCCGGGACGGCAGACACCAACACCTTGCCGCCTGGATGAGCAGTAACATCAATTGTACTCCCAAGCCGGGAAAACTCGAAGAAGCGCCTGCCGACACAGCCTGGCCCTGGCCCAGAAGCCGGCTCGAGTCAGAGATCCGGACCGGCCTGCCTGCCCGTAAACTCCACTCGGAGAAGGCTATGCCCCGTCTCCCTCCAGAGGGTTTGCCACCACGTGGATTCCCTGCTCCGGCTCCAGTTCCACGCCCTTCATCCACACAATGCGGCCGTCGATTTCGAGGACTGGCCAGAGGGTCCGGCCGGAGCCCGTAACCTTCAGGCGCTCCAGGACATCCTTCACTTTGCGCGGGCCGCTGGAGTAGCGCAGCCGCACCCGGTCGCCCGCCCTCCAGTTGCGCAGCCTGCCGGAACCCGGCTGGCCGGAACCGTACGCCTGGCGTTCGCCCTCCGCAGCCGAACCGGCGACCTCAATCCGCAGCCGAAGACCGAAGGCTCGCGCCACGACCTCACCAGGAATCGCCACGCTGTACTCGGGACCTGCCGCCTCGCCCTTTCCTGCCGCCGAAACCGCTTCCACACCCAGCCGCAACTCGCGCGGGGTTCGCTCGGCGCGCAGACCCTGGGCCAATTCACATCTCTGGCCGGCTCTGCCGGTAAGCGCCAAGGCGCGCAGCGCCTCCGTGGACAGAAAATCGGGCGCGGCGCCCAACCGGCCTGCCGCATACCGCAACAGCCTGCGCTGCAAGGCCGGCGCCAGCGCGGCCAGTCTCGTCACGTCAATCGCGAGGCCCTCGCCGGCGGCGCGGCCTCCACCCCGCACCGGACGCCCCGGCAACAGCATCTGCGGAGCCAGTTTGGCCAGTTCGGCTTCCCACCACGCCTCCTCGTCGCGAGCTAGCGCGGCCATCTGCGCCAGGTGCTCGCGCAGACGCGGATTCCAACCCTCCAACAACGGCAGCAACTCGTGCCGGATGCGGTTGCGGGTGAAGGTGAGGCGCCGGTTCGACGAGTCCTCCCGCCACTCCTGCCCCAGTTCCTTCAGGTAGGCCTCCACCTCGGCCCGCGTGGTCCCCAGCAGCGGGCGCAGAATGCGGCCCTCGGGAAACTCGAGTTTTGGATGAATGCCAGACAGACCCTCAGTCCAGGCTCCGCGCAGAAATTTGGCCAGCACCGTCTCCGCCTGGTCATCGCGGGTATGGGCGGTGGCGATTGCATCGAGCGGTGTTTCGGACATCAGCCTGCGGAACCACTGGTAGCGAAGCCGGCGCGCCGCCTCCTCGATGGTTTCGGCGTTCTGCCGCGCCTGGGCCGCTGTATCGACCCTCGCCTCGTGAAAGGGCAGGCCCAGTTCCGCCGCCAGCCCGCGCGCAAACTCCAGATCGGCGTCGGCCTCGGCGCCGCGCAGGCCATGGTGCAGGTGGGCGGCGTGCAGCACCAGGCCCAGTTCCCCGCTCCGCTCCGCCAGCGCGAGCGCGAGCGCCACGGAGTCCGCGCCGCCGGAAAGACCCACGGCCAGCCGCAATCCCGGCTTGAGCAGCGACAGATCGATGGGCAACATAGGGTGCATCCCAAAATGATAAGGCGGGCACCCGACCGGCGCCCTTTTACGAAAAAGTCTGCCTGAATGCAATGCTCGTTGTATACTTCACCCGTAATGCAAGTATTTGCGATTCTTCCCGCTGCGGGTCTCGGCACCCGGATGGCCGGACCACAGCCCAAACAGTTTCTCGCCCTCAACGGCCTCCCCATCCTGATTCATACGCTGCGCGCGTTTGCGGCGGTGAAGCGGGTAACGGCGATTTATGTGGCCGTGCGCAAACCCGAGATCGAGCGCGTCCAGACCCAAATAGCCGAGTATGGCTTTGCCGGCCGCGTCCAGGTCGTCGAGGGCGGCGACAGCCGCCAGCAATCGGTTTCCAATGCATTGTCCGCCCTGCCGGCCGAGGCCGACGACATTGTGCTGGTTCACGACGCAGTGCGCCCGCTGATCGATACCGCCACCATCGACCGCACCATCGACGCGGTCGCCGAGTTCGGAGCGGCCATCGTGGGCCTGCCGGCTGTGGACACCATCAAGCAGGTGGAGCGCACCGCCCACGGCGCCCTCGTGACCTCGACCATCCCCCGCGAATTTATTGTGCTGGCGCAGACCCCGCAGGGCTTCCGCTACGGCCTGCTGCAGCGCGCCTTTGCCGAGGCCACGGCGGACGGCTTTACCGGCACCGACGAGGCCTCGGTCGTGGAGCGCGCCGGCCTTCCGGTAGCCGTGGTCCACGGTTCTCAGATTAATCTGAAGATTACCCAGCAGGGCGACCTGGAGTTGGCGGAGTTCTACCTGCGCCAGCGCGCCCGCTGAGGGAGAATCAAGAGGCAAGTTTTCGATCCGAATTGCACGGAAAGGATCTGGATGAGAAAGATAGCTTGGGTTACATTTGCCTTGCTCTTGTTTGCTTCCACTACGTTGGCTCAGAACAGGGTCGATACGAAGTGGCGCTGCCCGAAACCACCGACATTCCATAGTGTGGCCGTGGGAGACGCACCGAATCACAACTATACGATCATCCAAGGCAGTTGCAAGTCGACAACCAGCGACGCCAGCTTTCCCGAAGACAACAGTGACTATACTGAGTTCCAGGAGATGCTGAATGCGTCCGTGAGCGTTCATGGCCGTATGAATGTGACCATGAACAACGGAGACAAGGTGTACTACTCCTATGAAGGAGCCTTCTCAACCGACACCACAAAGCCATTCTCGCAAAGATGGAAGCTTGAAAACGGCACCGGAAGATACAAATTCATCAAGGGTGTCGGCGCCTGCTCTGGCATAGTTCATGCAGATGGCTCCGGCGATATGGAGTGCATTGGTACGTTTTCGATAGGCAAGAGTAGCGGCAATTAAGAGAACAGGCACGGTAACCATGGAAACAAGGATCGGATTTGGCTTTGACTCGCACGTCTTCGAACCTGGCGTGCCGCTGCGCATCGGCGGACTGACGATCGACCACCCGGAGGGCCTGGCCGGCCACTCCGACGGCGACGTGCTGCTGCACGCCATCACCGACGCTCTGCTGGGCGCCGTAGCCGCCGGCGACATCGGCAGCTTCTTCCCGCCCAGCGATCCGCGCTGGAAAGACGCCGATTCGGTCATCTTCCTCAGCCTGGCCCTGGAAGAGCTGCAGCACGCCGGCTACCGCATCGTGAACATCGACACCACGCTCATTCTGACCGCGCCCAAAATCGCCCCCATCGCCGCCGAGATGCGCGCCCGAGTCGCCGATCAGCTGGGCATTGACATCGACCAGGTGAGCATCAAGGCCAAGACCCCCGAGGGCCTGGGCCTGGATCACGTGGCCCAGTGCCACGCCGTCGCCCTGGTCGAGCGCGTTCAGGAACCCGACGACCTGAAAACCATGACCGCCGTCATCGAAAGCCAGCACCAGTTGGAAGACGTCGTCGAAGACCTGCTCAGCTCCGTCCACGGCATCCCCAAAAAGGGCGTCTCCACGGTCTACGACACCGAGGACATTACGTAGGCGAGTGGTCAGGGAACACGGACCAGGAAATGCGAACCTGAACTCGCCGGAGGTCTTTCCATAGTGAATCTGCGCTTCGCAGCACTTTTTGCAATCGCTCTGCTTGCGTCTTTCGCTTGTCGCGGAGCAGCAGCCCAGACCCCCGACTGGCGCACTCCCGCCGAGATCAGCGACTACCGCACCACCCCCGACTACGCCGAGACCGTCGCCTACCTCGAGCGCATCGCCGCCGCCGCTTCCGGCCAGGTCAAGATCGAAAACTTCGGCAAGACCGGCGAGGGCCGCGACCTGAAGATCGTCATCGCCTCCAAAGACGGCGTCTTCGACCCGGCCGCCATCCACGCCTCCGGCCGCGACATTCTGCTGGTGCAGAACGCCATCCACGCCGGCGAGATGGACGGCAAGGACGCCTGCCTTTCCCTCCTCCGGGATATCGTCATCGCCAAAACCCAAGCCGCCCTTTTAGACCACGTGGTCTTCGTCTTCATCCCCATTTACAACATCGACGGCCACGAGCGGCGCTCGGCATACAACCGCATCAACCAGAACGGCCCCGAGCTGTCCGGCTGGCGCGGCAACGGGACCAACCTCAACCTGAACCGCGACTACATGAAGGCCGACGCCCCGGAAACCCGCGCCTTCCTCAAGATGTTTCACCGCTGGCTGCCCGACTTCTTAGTCGACGACCACGTCACCGACGGCGCGGACTTCCAGTACGACGTGACCTTCATGATCGACGACACGCCCGACGTTGCGCCGGCCACCGCCAAATGGATTCGCGACGCCGTGACCCCCGAGCTAGAGCGCCAGGTCAACGCCTCCGGCCACCTCGCCTTCCCTGCCCTCATCAACCTCAACAACGACACCGATCCCGCGCAGGGCCTGGCCTACAACCCCGACCGGCCCCGCTTCTCCACCGGCCAGATGATCCTTGAAAACCGTCCCGGCCTGCTGGTGGAGCTGCACATGCTCAAGGACTACAAGACCCGCGTCACCGGCAACTACGAGATTCTGCGGGCGTTGCTTGAGGTCATGAACCACGACGCGGCCAAGCTGATTGCCCTGAATCGCGAGGCCGACGCTGCGGCCGCCAGGCTGGGCGCACACCCCTTCAGCAGCGAAAGATTCCCGCTGATCACCGACTGGAACGGCGAGACCACCCCGGTCGTCTTTCACGGCTACAAGTTCACCCGCGCCCTGAGCGAAATCTCCGGCGCCATGTGGGTAAGCTACTCGCACGAGCCCTGGAACGTGACCCTGCCCCTGGCTTCCGGCGCCAAAGTTACTGCTTCGGTTACGCTGCCCGCCGGTTACATCGTGCCCCCGCAGTGGACCCAGGCCATCGACGTGCTGGCGGCGCACGACGTAACCCTGCGCCGCACCACCGCGCCCTGGACCGGTAAAGTCGAGCGCTACCGCTGCTCCGGAATGCAGTGGCGGGCGCAACCCTTCGAAGGCCGGCACCCCATCTTTGGCGGCGAAAACCCGGGCGCGCAGCCCGGCCGCTACGGCCAATGCACGCTCACCAACGACACCCTCACCTTCCCCGCCGGCTCGGTCGTGGTCCCGCTCAACCAGCGGCTTTCCAAAGTCGCCATTCACTGGCTGGAACCCGAAGCGCCTGACTCCGCCCTGCGCTGGGGCTTCTTCGATCCCGTCTTCGAGCAAAAGGAGTATGGCGAGGCCTACGTCCTGGAAAAGCTGGCCCGCGAAAACCTGGCCAAAGACCCGGCCCTCAAAGCCGAGTTCGAGCACCAGATCCAGTCCAACCCGCGCTTTGCCTCGAGCCCGGACGCCCGCCTCGAGTTCTTCTACGAGCGCTCGCCGTGGTTCCAGGAGAACCGCGTGGGCGAGTACCCGGTCGGCCGCCTGATCTCGCTTGACGGCCTGCCGCTGGAGTAACGGACTTCGATTTAATGGGGCATGCGCCGGCGATTTTCATTGCGGATTTCGCCGTTTGGCTATACCTTGTCTCAAAGTTTCCATCCCACTTCCGGAGTGTTCTCTATGCAACCCGATCCCGAAGCGGTCAGGCACATTATCCTGGTCATGCTCACAATCATCCCCATCATTATGGCGGTGGTGATTGCCATTGTGATGGTGCCTTGCTGGTTCATCCTGAAGAAGGCCGGCTTTACGCCATGGCTCTCGCTGCTGTGCATCATCCCATCGCTCGGTACCCTGGTTCTGCTTTACCTGCTCGCCTTTGCGGAGTGGAAGGTTGTGACAGTTCCGCAGCAAGGCTGGATGCCGCAACCGCCGTACCCGCCGCAGCCGCCCTACCCACCGCAACCGCCGTATCCGCCCCATGCCTGAGCTGGTTCCGCGCCAGCCGGTGAGGGAGCGAATGTTAGCATCGTGAGTGGAAAGAAGCCTTCAAATGCCTGATTCCGCTCCCTCAGGGGCGAAAACTCCCCGCGTCCGTTTTGCCCCCTCGCCCACGGGCTTCCTGCACGTGGGCAGCGCCCGCACCTTTATCTTCAACTGGCTCTATGCCCGCCACAATCATGGAACCATGGTCCTGCGCCTGGACGACACCGACGTAGAGCGCAACACCGAGACCAGCGTCCAGTCCATCTTTGAGGGACTGCGCTGGCTGGGGCTGGACTGGGACGAAGAGTACAAGCAATCCGAGCGGCTCGACCTGCACCGCCGGCAGGCCGAAGCCATTTTCGCCAAGGGCCTTGCCTATCGCGACTTCACCCCCGCCCACGCGGAAGCGGACGAGCACTCCTCCGCGCAGGGCGCATGGCTCTTCAACCCCGGCATGAGGGAAATGTCACAGGAAGAGTCCGACCGCCGCGCCGCCGCGGGCGAGCCGTTCGCACTACGCTATCGCGTCCCCCGAGGTGAGGGCCGGATTTTGAGTTTCGTTGACGGCGTCTACGGCGAGCAGTCCAAGCTCGCCGACGAGGTCGAAGACTTCGCGCTGCTGCGGTCAGATGGCCTGCCCACCTACCACCTGGCCTCCTGCGCCGACGACGCCGATCTCGGCATCAGCGACATCATCCGCGGCCAGGATCACCTGACCAACACCTTCAAGCATCTGCTCATCTTCGAGGGCATGGGCGTCCAGCCGCCCCAGTTTGCGCATCTGCCTCTGCTCGTCGCCCCCGATGGCGCCAAACTCTCCAAGCGCAAGCACGGCCCCGTCGTCAGCGTGACCACCTACCGCGATGCCGGCTTCCTCCCCCAGGCCTTCGTCAACTTCCTCTGCCTGCTGGGCTGGTCGCCCAAGGACGACCGCGAGTTCCTCACTCTCGACGAGCTCACTACCGCGTTCACTCTCGAGGGCGTCAACCGCGCCAACGCCGTCATCAATTTCACTGACGCCGATCCCTTTGATCCCAAAGCCGCCTGGCTCAACGCCGAGCACATCCGCGCCCTGCCCGTCGACGAGCTCGCTCCTTTACTCGGACCTTTCTTCTCTCAGGCCGGTCTTGCGACTACGCCGGAAAAGCTCCTCGCAGTCACCCCGCTCATCCGCGAGCGCATCAAACTCCTCGGCGAAGCTCCCGCCGCGGCCGACTTTTTCTTCGTGAATGAACTCGCGCCCTACGATCCAGCCGAGTTGATCCCTCAAAAGGGCGATGCGGCTATGGCCCGCCGCGTCCTTGAGTACGCGCTCGAAGTTCTGCCCACGGTCAACTTCGATCACGATTCGCTCGACCAGGCACTGCGTGCGGCAGCCTCTCGGTTGGGTGTCAAGGCTGGGACAATGTTCCAGCCCATCCGGGTCGCCGTCTGCGGACGCAAAAACGCGCCGCCGCTCTTTGAGACCATGGCCGTTCTCGGCCGCGACGTCTGCCTGGCCCGCATCCGCCAGGCCGAAGCCAGCCTGCAATCGTTCGTAGCATGAGCCGGCGATAGAGTCACCCGGTAGCACGGATTGTGTGAAAAATCCCTGCGGAGCGAAAAACCGAGAACCAAGGAGATAAGATGCACGTAAATCGTTTTGTCACCTCAGAGAGCGTGTCCCTGTCGTGAGATATACCCGCCTATCGAGGTGAAACAGAACTCGTTAAGGAAAGCCATGACAAACGGACGAACACATAATCCGATGCTTTGGAGCACCATCGCCATCGTGCTCCTGGTTGCCGTAACGGCAGTAGCAGGGATATTTTGGCCGGCAACATATGCGAAGGAAACACTATATTCGAGTGCCGGGGCCATTGGCAGCGATCTTGTCGATCTGCTGTTGGTCGTGCCGGTCTTGCTGATCAGCGGCGTCTTGGGGTATCGAGGGTCGGTTCCCGCGCGTTTGGTCTGGCTGGGCACCCTGGGCTATCTGCTCTACAACTTTGTTCTTTACGCTTTCGGGGTGCACTTCAACGCGCTGTTCCTGGTCTATTGCGCGACTCTGAGCCTGTGCTTCTACGCCACGGTATTCTGTCTTCCGTTGATTTCTCTCGAGCAGATCGCCCAAACCTATCGTCCTCGCGCGCCGCGAAAAACGACCGCTATCGTGCTCCTGGTAATTGCCGTACTATTCGCTGCTTTCGATTTGGGCGAGGACATACCCGCGCTGCTTGCGGGGCGAGTCCCTCAAAGCGTCATCCAGGTGAACCTGCCTGTAAGTTTCATTCATTGCCTAGACCTGATCTTCCTCTTACCCGGCATGTGCATAACCGCATATCTTCTGTTCCGCAGAAAAGCATCCGGTTACGCACTTGGGCCGGCATTTCTGGCTCTGTTGGCGATCATGAACGTAGAACTTGCGGTCCTGATGGTGGTAATGGCCCTCAAGGGTTGTTTTGGAATGTTCTACCCGATGATCGTCTCTTTCGCTGTGGTAGGTGTTGGTTGTGCGGTTTTGCTGTGGTTCTACTTCGCGTCGGCGAAAGAGGGCAGGTAGCCCGGGTCTAACCATCCTAGAGTGAATGAATGCCTCTCGATAAGAATGAAGGCTTCGTCCTTATCGAGGGGCGCTCAATCGCGGTGGCAGATTGAGATGTCGGCCGACAGCTCAATCGATAATGTAATTAAGATATGGTGTGTGCTTCAACTGCCCACTGCTTGAGAATCTCCCGTGCCGCTGTTTTTGAGTGCAGCCCTCCAGTGGGATAATAAATACCAGCCATGACTAACGAAAATCCAGATAGCCAAGCCG